>CAYHSR010000041.1:0-6471 GCA_964359335.1 uncultured Gammaproteobacteria bacterium
TTTTTAATTTTTTAATTTTTTCGACCTCACAGCCATATTTAATCTCTACTTTATTATTATCTAAAAATTTTTTTAAGGCGTTTAAAACGCTATAAGCATCGTCGCTAATTGGAAAAACTCGTTTGCCGCGCTCAATTTTGGTTTTCAACCCCAAATTATTAAAAAAATCCATTACCTTATAATTATCAAAAGCAAAAATGGCGGAAAATAAAAATTTGCCGTTTTGACCATATGCGGATATTAATTTCTTTTTATCTTCTTCGGCATTGGTAAGATTACATCGTCCTCGACCAGTGATCAATAATTTCATTCCTAACTGCCTATTTTTTTCCAACAATAAAACCTTTTTACCATTTTTAGCTGCCCAGCCGGCCGACATCATCCCAGCCGGCCCGCCGCCGATTATAACCAAATCGTAAATCATAAAACTAAAAAGGGGAGGATCCAATATCCGCCCCGCATTTTTTTAAACCTTTGGCAATTCTACCTTACCACAACAATCTTTGCAGTCTTTTTTGTGCGTGAACAAAATATAAACGGCTGATAATCCGACTAAGATATAGATCAAACGGGAAACCATTGCCCCCTGCCCACCGAATAACATGCCAATATCTAAACTAAATAATCCAACTAATAACCAATTCAAACCACCAACGACCAATAAAATACACGTAATACAATGAAGCGTTTTCATAAATTCACCCCCTTTCGCCTTTGTTGTTCTATCTTATTAGGCATAGTTTTTTTCATTTAGCACTATGACTATTATATCCTATTTTAGATTTACAAACAATGCGTCTAACTCTTTACTAATCAACCCAGTAATAGTATAATGACCACCATGAAACCAATTATAATTATCCCCACATTTAATGAAAAAGATAATATCACCAAGTTAATTTCAGTGATTTTTGACTTGCGCATCCCTAATTTAGAAATTATTATTGTGGACGATAATTCTCCAGATGGCACGGCTCAAACTGTGTCGAAATTAGCCAAACAATATCCAATTCATCTAATAGAAAGACGTCGCAAATTAGGATTAGGCACGGCTTATATCGCCGGCTTTAAAAAAGCTCTAAATTTACAGGCCGACTATATTTTTGAGATGGATGCTGATTTTTCTCATAATCCCAATGACATTCCGAGGATGTTAGACGCGATTCAAAATACCGATTTAGTGATTGGCTCGCGTAAAATCAATCACGGCAAAATTGAGGGTTGGAACTGGAAACGTCATTTGATGAGCGATGGCGCAATGTGGTTTTCCCGTTTGTTTCTCGGACTTAAAACCAGGGATGTTACTGCCGGTTTTCGCTGTTTCAGCAGGAAAGTTTTAACTAATATAAATCTTGATGATATCAAAAGCAATGGCTATGCTTTTCAAGAAGAATTATTATACCGCACGGAAAAAACCGGTTTTAAAATTAAAGAAATTCCAGTAACATTTATTGATCGTCAAGTCGGTCAATCAAAATTATCCAAAAAAGACATTTGGGAATTTTTTATGGTGATGATAAAAATGAAACTAACAAAAATATGAATAAGATCATTAACGGCGACCAAATCGCCGCAAAAATAATTAAACAAATTGCTCCAACTGTCAAAAAACTAAAACAAAAAAACATCGTGCCTAAACTGGCGGTAATTTTAGTCGGCGCTGATCGTCCGTCCGAGGTTTATGTTAAAAAGAAAGAATTAGCGGCTAAAAAAGCCAGCATTGATTTTGAACTATACAAACTGCCAAAAAATATTTCCGAGAAAAAATTAATAAATAAAATTAAAAACATCCAAACGGACAAAACTATCACCGGATTGATTATCCAAATTCCATTGCCCGAGAACCTCTATACCGAATCAGTCCTTAACGCTATACGGCCCGAGATTGATGTGGATTGTCTGACTAATATCAATTTGGGTAAATTAGTAATGGGCACCGGCTATATTATCCCGCCAACTCCGGGCGCGATTATGCAAATTCTGAGAGAAATAAACGTAAATTTAGCTGGAAAAAATGTGACGATTATCGGTACCGGCGCTTTGGTCGGCAAACCGCTCAGCATTGTCTTAATTAATGCCGGCGCTTCCATCACCACTTGCAATCAACGAACTACCAATATCAAACAAAAATGTTTGTCAGCTGACATAATTATTACAGGTGTCGGTCAAAAAAATATTCTTAACGGCGACATGGTTAAAAAGAACGCCATTGTCATTGATGCCGGTATTCATTTTGAAAATGGCAAAACACGCGGCGATGTAAATTTTGAACAAGTGGTCAAAAAAGCTAAATTTATCACGCCCACGCCTCATGGTGTCGGTCCGATTACAGTCGCGCATCTATTGACTAATACGGTAATTTGCGCGGAAAAAAATAATAGAACACCGATTTAATATATTGTTCAAGAATCTACAATTATCCGCATTTGTCTGCCCCATTCAAACTCCATCTCTACTCTCTGTTTCCCTTGCTCGCCTAACTGGCGGGCGTAATTTTTGTTTGCTAATAATTTAATGATCGCTTGACCAATTTGCTCTATATTACCAGATTCTGCCAACAGACCGGTTTTACCATTTAAAACCGCCTCGGGCACGCCACCGGTCTTGGTAGCGACGATTGGTAAACCAAAAAATGAGGCCTCCAGATAAACCATGCCAAAACCCTCCACGTCGCCCTCAGGCAGTTCTTTGGGCGTTAAAACAAACACATCGGCCAGTTGGTAATAATAAGGCAAATCCGCTCGGCTGACAGAAAAAATTTTAACATTGTTGACTAAACTATTTTTTACAATCAAAGCTTGTAAATGGATATGTTCTTCTCCATGTCCAATGATTAAATAAATTGCTTGCGGAAATTCAGTCAAAATTTGTTTGAACGCTAAAATGGAATCGTCTATCCCCTTGCGTTTTACAAAACGCGCCACGGTTAATAATAGAGGAGCATGATCCGGGTTAATCAGTTCTTTTATTTCCGCCAATTTTTTGTTGTCCGTATTTTTGTTGGACAAAGACGGACAAGGATAAACCACCACGATTTTATCTTTAATTTCCGGTAAATAATTTAATAATTGATCTTTAATATATTGACTGTTGACAATTATTTTTTCGGCCTGGTGGCAAATTAGTTTGGCTTTATTGAGCTTACGCGAAAAAGCTAAGCCTAAATCCCGACCATGAAAAAAAAGATAATATGGTATTTGGCGCAATTTTTTATTTAGATAAGCAATATACCCCACCGGCAAAATATGATGAACAAGAATTTTATCCACCTTTTTCTTTTTAATTATTTTATTAACCTGCCACAACAACCGCAACCAGCGCGGCCAAAAAAATTTAAAATAAAATTTTAGCCGATAAGTTATCCAACTATTTTTCTTATCAAAATCCGCGGTATGGTTATCAATAGGGGCGCAAACGACAAAAGAATCTGACCTATCAGGCCAATGCTCAATCTGCTTAACAATATATTGGGCAATCCCGCCAATCTGGGGAGGATATTCCAGAGTTGGGATTAAAATTTTCATATTCTTGGTCTGTTATTATCCTATTTATTGCTATTTCTTAACTGCCGACGCTTCAATAATTTGTAAATAATCCAAATAACCAAGACGGATAAAGCCAAAAGAGGCAGATAAACAACAAACCAAATTATGCCGTAACTTAATGACTTACCAACCGCCAACAAACCGCGCAAAGCCTCTTTCAACACTTTAACTGGCTTCCAGGAATTATCTTGACCGACGACTGGCAGGAATTCAGAATCAGTTGATAAATATACAGTAACTGAAGACAGCGACGCGCTTTGTTCCAAATATTTTTTATATCCTTCCAGACGTTCAATTTTATCTCTAACGGTAGTTAGTTCAGTTTGAACTAAAAGAATATCTTTGATAGTATAGGCCTTTTTTAAAATTTCTAAAAACTGTGTTTCCGCGGCCTTTAAATTTTTTAATTGCGCCTGCGTGTCAACATAATCCTCGGTCACATCCTGACCGGTGATGCTTTGACTTTTAACCTCGCCAAACTTTTTGTATTCGCCGATTGAATTATCAAACTCTTTCGCCGGCACGCGCACAACCACTGTGCCAGAGTAGGATTTATTGTCGCTGCTTTTACTGATATTTTTAGAAACCAAAAACCCACCCTTAGCTACCGCGTAATTGATAATTGACTGAGAAGTAGAAGCAACATCTTTAACCACCAATGAAAACTGGCCGCTTTTTATAATAAGACGATCCACTGTGCTGTTGGCGGAAACCGCGCCACCGGAACTATCAGACCCAGAACTGTCGGCAATCTTACCACTGACAACTTTTGCCGCCGGAGCGCTAATATTATTTTCTAACGTCGGCATTATTTCACGGACTAGATCATACGAAATCGCGCGCTGGCCTAATGAAGGTTTAACGCTCGTTGGCCGGAAAATCACAAATAACCGACTAACAGCGTACAATATACTAAAGGCTATGATTAAACTTATGACCAACAACAATATTTTTTTATTTCTGTCCATAGATTTTTAGATTATGAATAATGATTAAAATAACAAACCTGTATACAGTATACGATTTTTACCGCTGAACGTCAAACAAAAAAACCGCCTATAAAGACGGTTTTTAGGTTGCGTAGTATTAACAAATAAATTGTTTAACGTCGGCGAAAATTACTATTTCGGTTGCGCCACGGCCGGCCGCTTTGAAATTGCTTACCAGTACGAATTACTTTATCACCAGTACGAACAATGCGGCGGGGTGGCAAGACAGGCAAAGCCAGCACCGGAATAGTTTTTTTTATCAGACGTTCAATTTGTTTAATGTCTCTTCGCTCATCCGGAGCGGCAAACGACACGGCCTTGCCAAATTTATCCGCTCGACCAGTTCGCCCGATGCGATGCACATAATCTTCTGAATTATCTGGCAAATCATAGTTGATAACCAATGAGATATCTTTTACATCAATACCGCGAGAGGCAATATCAGTCGCGACCAGTACGCGGAATCTTCCGGATTTAAATCCGGCCAAAGCCGCTTTTCTTTGCGCCAGTGATTTGTTGGAGTGAATTTCAGCGGCCGTATACCCCATGTCGCGCACATTGGCGGTAATTTTTTTGGCTCCGTGTTTGGTGCGGGAAAAAACCAGCACGGTGCCAACGGTGTCAGCTAAAATTTTATCTAACAGTTGAATTTTTGCTTCTTTGGAAACAATAAACAATTCTTGTTCCACATTTTTAGCCGCTGTACCTGAAGGCGCCACTTCTATGCGCAACGGCAATTTCATATAACGCGCGGCAATCTCGGCAATCGCTTTAGGTATGGTTGCCGAAAACATCAAGGTTTGGCGATCGCGTGGCGCTTGTCCCAAAATTTGTTTTATCGCCGGCATAAATCCAATATCAAACATCCGATCGGCTTCATCTAAAACAATCATTTTAATTCTATCTAAAGAAATATTTTTTTGCTGTAAATGATCAATTAACCGTCCTGGAGTAGACACTAAAATATGCGGCTTGCGGCGGATAGCTTGAATCTGCTGATAAGAAGATGCGCCACCGATTATCACCGCGGTGCGCAAGCCAAACTTTTGGCCAATTCCTTGCAACACTTCATTCACCTGCAAAGCTAACTCACGAGTCGGCAATAAGATCAGCCCTTGACCGATATTTTGGCCAAGTAATTGAATCATGGGCACGCCAAAAGCCAAAGTTTTGCCAGTGCCGGTTTGGGCAATACCAACAATATCTTTACCATCCAAAGCCGCTGGAATACACTGATGCTGGATTGGTGTAGGAGAAGTGAATCGCATGCGGCGCAAAACCGCCAACAATTCCGGAGCAATGCCTAATGTATTAAAATCAGACACTACCTGATTGGTTTGTATCATAAAAATATGTGACCCGAGTTTCTACTTGGCCACATAATGACACAAAAGAGTCGAGTCGTTGGCCGCTTAACACAGCCAAAATTTATTATAATGTCCCAATATAGCACAAAATACGATTTTTGTCAATAGGAGGAGTTCCAAATGGCAGGCCCGCCCGGATTCGAACCGGGAACCCCGGTTTTGGAGACCGATGTTTTACCGTTGAAACTACAGGCCTAAATTAAGAGACGAGACAAAGTACCTCGCCCTTTTTTATAATTATTTAGTTTCTTTGTGCGGAGTATGTTTTTTGCATGGCTTGCAAAATTTGCTCAATTCCAATCTATCTTTGAGCGTCTTTTTATTTTTTCTAGTAAAATTACCGACGTTCTTACAGGCAGTACACTGTAATTTTACTTTATTTTCTCTTTCTTTTGAAGGCATACGCGTTAGTTATAAAGTTAAAAATTATTTTGGAGCCACCTCAGGGATTCGAACCCAGGACCCACAGTTTACAAAACTGTTG
Source organism: uncultured Gammaproteobacteria bacterium (assembly GCA_964359335.1). Lineage (GTDB taxonomy): Bacteria > Patescibacteriota > Patescibacteriia > Magasanikbacterales > GWA2-37-8 > CAYHSR01. Next base: position 6,386 of record CAYHSR010000041.1, read on the forward strand.
CTCTACCAACTGAGCTAAGGTGGCCTGTCTAGAGCCGTTGCGCGGATTTGAACCGCGGACCTACTCCTTACCATGGAGTTGCTCTA
>CAYHSR010000042.1:0-2589 GCA_964359335.1 uncultured Gammaproteobacteria bacterium
AATTAGCGAAGTTATTATATTTCGTTGATTTTGATTTTTTTGAAAAATTTCAAAAATCGTTGACTGGCGATGTTTACAAAGCATTGCCTATGGGGCCATTTCCTGTAACTATGGAAAAAGTACTTGCAGACATGGCAAACGAAAAAAAGATTGTTATAAAATTAGAAAAAGAACGGGCTGATTATAACCCAACTGAAATTTACAAAGCTAAAGAAAAAACCAAAAATGTTTTTTCAAAAGAAGAACAAAAAATATTGGATCGTGTAGTCTTAAAATATGGACACTTGTCAGGCAAACAATTAGAAGATTTGACTCATGCTGAAGCTCCATATATTGGCACGACGCCCAATCAAGAAATAGCTTACGAGCTATCTTTTTATCGTGGCACTAATTTAGACGAAGATGCTTAATTTTGTTTTTCATCCTCATTTTGAAAAAGAAGCCGCCAGTTTTAAACGGCGGTTTCGTTATTTTGAAGAAGGTGTTGAATCATTTAAGCGTATCTGTGAGGTTCATTTTGACCCAGTCAACCCCAAACAAGTCATTGCACCTGCAAAATTACATTGGCATTTAACTGTTAATCTGATAAATTAACTATGTATTATGAACTTCATCAAATCGCTATACCTATCATTCAAAAAATCATTTACCACCAACGAAGATGTACAAAAAATAGGCATAAAATATGCTCGCACTTTACTTTTTTTTAAACAACGTCTTGATAGAACGAAATTTACTGGATTACCTCTATCCATTTTGAGCGTTGTCTTTTTGTATGTCCTATCTCTTTTTATTGGTGCTGTAAGCGATTTTATAACTTCTGATATTATTGTAAGTGCAGATGTTCGTGTCAATACTCTCCTCTATGTTTTCCGTAATTTGTCGGCGGTAAAATTTTTTATTTTGGTAACTTTATTAGGTGAAAGTTTGACTATTACAATATTTGCGTTCACTATTTCCATTTTCTTATGGTTGTCACAAAAAAAGCTACAGATTGTCGGATTGTGGTTTACTATCATTGGCAGTGCAGGTTTTACTTTTTTTGCTAAACTGCTATTTCACCGGCCGAGACCAGCCAACGCTGTATTTTTGGAAAATTCATATTCATTTCCAAGCGGACACTCCACTATCGCAGTAGCATTTTATGGTTTTTTCGCATACTTGTTAATTAGACAAATAAAAAATAAATTGTATCGCTTTCTTATCGTCTTAGCCACTATTATTTTAATATTAGCTATCGGTTTTAGTCGATTGTATTTGGGGGTTCATTATGTCAGTGATGTTTGGACTGGTTATTTAGTCGGATTATTGTGGCTTATTATAGGCATCAGTATTACGAAATAGATACTGAAAGAGATTTTCTATTCAGCGATTTGCAGAAAACTGGGAATGTCAGTGGTTTTGACAAGGCCAAGCTGGTTAGTCCAGTATTAGGCCAAAATTTTAGCGGTGATATGTTTTTTACCGACGGCGAGGCATATTTTATTGTTTTTACTAATGCCTATTGCGCGATTTGTATAAAACCTGTATAGTATATTGGTCGATTTAATTAATTTATTAACCATATATATCATATGGCCGGCATGACAAAATCAGTCCTGCTATCTGCTTTGGCAGAAAAGACTGGACTCGGTAAGAAGGAAGTCGTAAGTTTCTTAGACGCTGTGGTGGAAATGGCGTACAAGGAAGTTAAACATAACGGAGTATTTATACTTCCAGGTTTAGGCAAATTAGTAAAGGTGAATCGCGCAGCTCGCGTTGGCCGCAACCCGGCGACTGGAGCCACAATTCAGATTCCAGCCAAGACGGTTGTTAAATTCCGCGTGGCTAAAGCAGCCAAAGAGGCGGTGGTATAATTGATAACAACAGAAAAATAAAAATCCGTCTGTATTTTCACAGGCGGATTTTTTGTTGTTATGATTATTTTTTCAACGCGTCTTTAAGTGCTTTGCCAGCTTTAAATTTCGGCACAGTGACCGCAGGAATTTGAATTTTTTGTGAAGGATTCTGTGGATTGACACCAGTGCGCGCGGCACGCTTTTTAGCGCTAAATGCGCCAAAACCGGTTAATACCACCTCATCGCCTTTTTGCAAAGCGGCCGTTATCAATTCCAGCAAAGTATTCAACATATCCTCGGCTTCTTTTTTGGAAATTCCCAATTTGTTGGCCAATTGTTCCGCTAATAGTGCTTTATTCATAGTTTCACCCCCTCTCAAAAGATATTTAAGATTTATGATTTGTGAACAGCGATTGTGATTATTTTTTCTCAATCTACACAAATAGTATAACATCTATTATTGATTTTGGCTATAAAAACTTATTTCGCGTATTCTATTACTCTACTTTCGCGGATAACGGTCACGCGAATTTCACCAGGATATTGAAGTTCCTGTTCAATTTTGCGGGCGATATCTTTAGCCATTTGGTGGGCGGCATAGTCATCGATTTCATTAGGCTGAACAAAGATGCGCACTTCTCGGCCGGCTTGAATGGCATAGACTTTTTCAATTCCGGGAAATGATTTCGCCACATTTTCCAATTCTTCCAAGCGGGCGATAAATTGTTCATAGCTATCTTTGCGGGCGCCG
>CAYHSR010000042.1:2599-6454 GCA_964359335.1 uncultured Gammaproteobacteria bacterium
GCGTAAATACTGGTCGGATGATCATCGTGGTGTTCTAAAGCCGCTTTGATAATGTCGGCATCCATGTTGAATTTTTTTAGAATTATTTCACCAATTTGCGGATGAGTACCTTGAGTATCTTGATCAACAGCTTTGCCAATGTCGTGGAAAAATCCGCCCTTTTTTGCTTTAGCGGCGTCCAATCCCAACTCCGAGGCCAACAATCCTGATAGGTGGGCTACTTCCATGGAATGATTTAATATGTTTTGTCCGTAACTGGTGCGGTATTTTAAACGACCGATGATATTGACTAATTTTGGATCAATGCCGGTAATACCCATTTTATAGAGGGCCTCTTCGCCGGCTTTTTTAATTTCCACGGACAGATCTTGTTTGGCCATTTCCACAAATTCTTCAATGCGGGCCGGTTGAATTCGGCCGTCGGCCATTAATTTTTCCAAAGCCATTTTGGCGATTTGCCGTCGGATTGGGGAGAAGCCGGAAACCATGATGGAATCCGGAGTATCATCAATCACCAATTCGCAACCGGTCAGTTTTTCAATTGTTTTTATATTGCGTCCTTCTTTACCGATAATCCTGCCTTTCATTTCTTCATTAGGAATATTAACGGTTGTAGAAGTTATTTCCGCCGCGTGTGAAGATGCGCAACGTTGTATGGCATCAGTAATAATTTCTCTTGCCTTGTTTTCATAAATCTCGCTGCCGGATTTTTCCACTTTCATTATCCTTGTTAGCAAATCAATATGACTCTCTTCTTCCACTTTTTTAAGCAATAAATTTTTCGCCTCATCTTGATTTAGGTTGGCGATGCTTTGCAGTTTGCCAATTTGTTGCTGTTTAATTTCTTCTACTTGGACTTTTATGGACTTGACTTTATCAATATCATCATGAAGCTTTTGCTGTTTTTCCTGAAACTCCAATATTTTTTGATCAAACATATTTTCTCTTTTTTCTAACCGTTGTTGTTGGGATCGGAGTTCATTTTTGGTTTGACGTTCTTCATTTTTGGCTTCATCAATAATTTTGACGGCCTTTTCTTTGGCTTGAAGCAATAAATCTTGGGCTTTATTTTTGGTCTCAACAATCATTTTTTCGGCTTTGGCTTCTAAAGAATTAACCTGGGCCTGGGCGATTTTTTTTCTTAAAATATAACCCAAACCAATGCCGGTTGATACCGCGCCAATAGCGACTAATAGAATCAAAATAGTGTTATACATATATAATATATATTTACTCATTCGCTTGGAAAAGAAACTGTGTTTTCTTTTCTTTCGCTCATTTCGTAAATTAAAAAACCCTCTTTTTTTGAGGATATAAACGGAGACGGCGTAAATCAATGTGATTTGACTACCGATAAAAGATATTATATACGCGCGCGATCTTACAATTAAGAAAACTTAAACAATCATTTTTTTGGTTGAAGAAGATGTGCTTAAATTAAATGAAGTTTGCTTTATTGTACAATAATAAATGCGCATAATATAACTTTTGTGTCTCTATTCGCTGGCCCATCTGTCGTAATTTCTAAGTTTTTTATCTCGCTTTGACAGTCGCCTTGGCCGTTAATTCCTCAAAAAATTGTTATTAATTAATTATGAATAAAGTATAGCATAGAATTTGGCGACCGTCAAGGTGATTAGTTGACCAATTCTTTTTTTTCATATACAATGAAACCATCAAACAAAATCTATAATACAAGATTATCGCATGAATGTAGCTGAACTCGCTAGACAAATTGGAATGAATCCCAAAAAACTTCTGGAGGTTTTACCGGAGTTTGGTTTTGATATTGGCGCTAAAGCGATTAAAGTGGATGATCGGATTGCCGAACAGATTGTTAAGTCTTGGCGTCGGATTAAGCGGACATTGGATCTGCGCGAGGAACAGGAAAAGCTGAAACAAAAAGAGCTGGAAAAAAAAACTCGCCAAGAAAAGGGCGAGACGGTTAATATCCCGTCTAAAATTACGGTGAGTAAATTAGCCGAGGTGTTGAAGATGCAGACCACTAAGCTGATCATGGAATTAATGAAAAGCGGTATTTTAGCCACCAAAAATGAATATGTTGATCATGATACGGCGGTTTTGATTGCCGGGGACTTGGGTTTTAGTGTGGAATTAGAAGAAGAAAAAGTCGTGGACGAACCAATCGAACATGTTGCATTGTTGCAAGGTCGCTTGTCGGAAGCAGGAAGAATAAAACGTCCGCCAGTGATTGTGGTTGTGGGGCATGTCGATCACGGAAAGACCAAATTATTAGACGCCATTCGCAAATCCGATGTGGTAAGCGGCGAGGCTGGCGGAATTACCCAGCACATTGGCGCTTATCAGGTGGTTTGGAAAGATCCAAAGACCAATATTGATTCACCAATTACTTTTATTGATACTCCGGGGCACGAGGCTTTTACCGTAATGCGCAGCCGTGGCGCCCAAGTGGCTGACATTGCTATTTTAGTGGTCGCGGCCGATGATAGTGTTAAACCGCAGACAATTGAATCTATAAATATTATTAAGGCCGCCAAAATTCCTTTAGTGGTGGCGATCAATAAAATAGATAAGGAAGGAGCCGATATTGAAAAAGTTAAAGTTGATTTATCGCAACATGGTATTGTATGCGAGGATTGGGGAGGGGATGTGCCGATGGTGCCAATCTCGGCAAAGCAGGTAATGAACATAGACAAATTATTGGATATGCTGTTATTGGTGGATGAACTGAATGCCGAGAAAATTAAAGCCAATCCGGATCGTCCGGCCGCCGGCACAGTCATTGAAGCGCATGTGGATCAGGGACAGGGAAATGTAGCGTCGGTTTTAATTCAAACCGGAACTTTGCGAATTAATGATCCGTTGGTAATCAATGGTGAAATTTACGGTAAAGTTCGGGCAATGAAAAATGATCATGGGGAAAATTTAGTTATTGCTCCACCCAGTACTCCGGCGCGAATTTTGGGGTTTAAAGTCGCGCCACAGGTTGGTGATGTGTTGGATGTCGCCAGAGCGTCTTTGGCGAACAAAATCAATATTAAAGATAAAAAAACTCAACAGTCGCACGCTGAACGAAAGACAATTACGCACTCTCAAAGTGAAGAAGAGAATAATCAAAAGGCCATGCTTAATTTGGTTGTTAAAGCCGATACACTTGGTTCGTTGGAGGCCGTCATCGCTTCATTGACAAAGATGGAATACGCATCGGTCGGCGTGCGAGTGGTTGGTAAGGGTTTAGGCAATGTGAACGCCGACGACGTGGCCAAAGCCGAGGCGTCTAACGCTCTAATTTGCGCTTTTACGGTGGCCGTTCCGCCGGGTATAAAAGAAATGATTCGCGAAAAGGGTTTACATTTTATGGAGCACAAGATCATTTATGATTTATTGGATCAAGTTAAAAATAATTTAGGTGAATTATTGCAAGCCGAAACGATAAAAATTAATCTGGGTAAAATAAAAATTAAGGCCATGTTTAGAACCGAAAAAGGAAAGATGATTGTGGGCGGTGTCGCGACCGAAGGTAAGATAGAATTAAATTGTAAAGTTAATGTAGTTAGAGATGGTGAAGAGATTGGTATTGGCAATATAACCAAAATGCAGATTGGCAAGCAGGATGAAAAAATAGTGCATGAAGGCACTGAGTTCGGTTTGCAGTTTGAGGGAAAAGTTAAGTTGCACATCGATGATGTCTTGGAGGCATATAAAGAAGAGATTAGGGTGAGAGAGTTGGAGCGGTAATTAACATAATTTTCGCCAGCTGGCGAACTAATTATTCTAATTTTAATAATATGTCTCTAGTTTTTACCAATGAAAATTTTAACAGAGAGGTTCTGCAATCCGACAAACCGGTATTTGTTGATTTTTGGGCGCCAT
>CAYHSR010000043.1:0-6414 GCA_964359335.1 uncultured Gammaproteobacteria bacterium
AGATCGGGAATTTTAATTATGTTTTCCAAATTGTTATCATAATCCAATTGGTAAGGATAATGATAAAAAGTAACTTTAACATCATCACAAAAGAAGGTAAACTCACCTAGCTTGTTAACCAAAACCTTGGTGATATTGGCGATTCGTTTAATTTTTTTAGAAATATTCTTATTATCAAATGATTTGAAAGAGAATAAATCAAAATCAATAGACCGCCGATGGCCGATATGCAAAGCGATCGCCGTATCGCCAACCAATCCGAAGTTCTTATTATCAACTTTCAGCAAAGGCAATAAATCAACTTGACACGGCGTTAAAATTTCTTTATGCATGTTTATTAAAAAACAAATTAAAATAATGTTTAATATCCGGAAGATAATTACAGCGTCCGAATTTATCCGGCTTAGAATGAACGCGGAAAATTTTAGCGGTTTTTTTCATGCCCAATATTTTAATCAATTTCAGCACGTCGTCCCAATCGCCATAATTCAAAGTCGCCTCCACAATTGAGGATTCGTCAAGCTTGTCGTAATCTTTGACATACCAAATCAAATATGGTCTTTTTTTGATAAATTGGTGAATGGTCATAGATTATCGCCATAATTATGGTCGTATTATATCGCAATTTAGAGGAAAAATCAAACAAAATTTTTATTCTAATCCAATGATTCCAAATTCACACACAACTGATCTTTCCAAATCATCTCTGGATAGCTATCTAACATAGCTTTAACATATTTTTTACGTTGATCATAAGTATTTTGATCCTTGGCCTCAAATTTAACGGTGATATACGGCCCATTTTGCGAATAGCGAAAGACCATCATGCCGTCGTTAAAATCTGCTCGCGTACCATCGTCACCTGGAATAATCGTGTCATCGGTAATTTGAGCTTTAGGAAAATCCTTTTTAAATCGTTCGGCCAGATTCTGAATTACCGCTGCTTTTTTGTCATCTGGACAACCAATTTTAATTTCCGGCGAAGAAATAAAAGTTGGGAATGATTCATACAGCTGGCTTAATGTTAAATTTTTATCGGATAGATATTCCAAAACGCGCAAAGCGGCATAACTACCATCATCATGGCCATAGGCATTGTCAGCAAAAAAGAAATGACCAGACAATTCTCCACCAAAAGCAGCTCCTTCATTAGCGATTTTAGATTTTATGAATGAATGCCCAGTTCGCCAAATAATCGGCAGGCCATTATTTGATAACACTACTTCTCTGACCACTTGCGAACAAAGCGTATTATAAACTATTTTTGAATTTGGAAATCTCTCCAAAATTTCTTTGGCAAAAATGGCGACCAAAACATCATTCCATAAAATCCGTCCTTTTTCATCAACAATACCTATCCGATCGCCATCTCCATCCATGGCTAAACCAAAATCAGCTCCTTCTTGTTTAACAATTTCTCCCAACGAACGCATAAACTTTTCATCAGTTGGATCTGGAGTGCCGGCCGGAAAAAATCCGTCCACTACCAAATTTCTACCAACAACTTCACAGCCAGCTCGTTTTAAAATTTCCGGCATATATAAAGCAGTTGTTCCGTGGCGAGAATCCAGCACAACTTTATATTTTCTTTTCAATCTAATTCGTTTCAAAACATCATTATAATAATCCTCGGTAATATCTTTTTTTTCAACTTTACCCTGCTCAGGCGCGATAAAATATTTCTCGCTCTCTACAAATTCTCTTATTTCTCGCACTTCTTCCGGTCCTGTAGTTTGTGAATAGCCAATGCCCAATTTGAACCCATTAAAATTCCACGGATTGTGTGAAGCGGTAATCATTACACCGCCATTGGTTTGAAAACGATATTGTCCATAATACATCATTTGCGTCATAATTACACCGAGATCAATGACATCCACTCCTGTTGAAATTAATCCCTTAATAAAAGCGGCCTGAAATTCCGCCCCACTTAGGCGACAATCGCGCCCCACGACTGCTTGATGAATTTTTCGACGATGTAAAAAAGTGCCATAGGCCTTAGCAATGCATTCTACTTTGGCCGCATCCAAATCCTGCCCTACGATACCGCGAATATCGTAATTTCTAAAGATAAATGGATTGATCTTCATAAATATAATTTTAGCCTTGAATTAATAGTCATTTTATTATATACTACACCAATAAAAATGCAAGCTATAATCCATATAAATTCAAAATTAAATCTATTTAAATCAATATTATGAACATAATTGACCGTTTTTCCGACCACTTAAAAGACATTCTCACTAAGGCCATGGTTTTGGCCACTGAAATGAAAAACAAAAATGTGGAACCAATCCATTTATTTTTTGCATTATCCAATGCCAAAGGCTCGTTAGCCAACGAAATTATTGGCCGTTTTAAAATCGACTCAAAAATTATTGAACAGCTTCTGCTTGGCATACCAATAGTCAAAGAAGATATAAACAAAAAAAATCTGCCTAAAACTTTAGAGTTGACTCCATATTCCAACCATTGCAAAAAAATTATTGAAAGAGCGATTTTGCTGGCTCATACTTACAAACATAATTATGTCGGCAGTGAACATTTACTGTCAGCTATAATCAATTTACCGAACGCGCCTTTACAAGAACTATTCAAACTCAACCACCTTAATCTGGAAGAATTAGACAGGCAAGTCAAAATTGTGCTGGAAAATTCCACTCATTTTCCATTGGCCGCAGAGGCCGGCAAGGCCATGGACAAAATGCAACAGAACCTGCCAGATGATTTGTTCGGATCTTTGCTATCTGGTATGCAGTCTGCTATGCCGGGAAACAAATCCAACCAAAATAATAGCGCGCTGGATGTCTTTGCCAATCATTTGACCGGGGCGGAGATGCAAACTAATTTGGATCCGGTCATTGGCCGAGAGCAAGAAATTGAACGATTAATTCAAATCTTATCGCGACGGACCAAAAATAATCCAATCCTGATAGGTGATCCTGGTGTTGGAAAAACCGCTATTGTGGAGGGTTTGGCCAAAAAGATATATAACAATGATGTGCCGGAAATTTTATTAAACAAAAAAATCTACGCGTTAGATATGGGAATTCTAATTGCCGGCACGACCTTTCGCGGAGAATTTGAAGGTCGGTTGCAACAAGTGATTGAGGAAGTAAGCAGTAATCCCAATATAATTTTATTTATAGACGAGATTCATAATATTGTTGGCGCCGGTTCTAATCAAGGAACCATGGATGCGGCCAATATTTTAAAACCAGCCCTCTCGCGCGGACTCATTCGTTGTATTGGCGCCACCACGCCGGCGGAATTTAAAAAATATATTGAAAATGACGCCGCTTTGGAACGTCGTTTTCAACCAATCATTGTCAAACAGTCCTCGGTTGACGATACCATCAAAATATTGCAAGGCTTAAAAAAGAATTATGAAATTTTTCATAATGTTACTATCACTGATGAGGCCATTTTGGCAGCGGCCATATTGTCCGAACGTTATTTAAACGGCAAATTATTGCCAGATAAAGCGATTGACTTAATTGACGAAACCGCCGCCGGAAAAAAGTTGCGCTCCAAAATAGGGATTGAACAAAAACGATTGCTGATTAAACATAAAGAATTAGAAACGATAATTTTAGATAAAGAAAAAGCGGCCATGAATGATAATTTTAAACAAGCGGTTATTTTCAAACAAGCTGAGGAAAATATTAAAAAAGAAATCACTCAATTACTCAGAGAATTGGAACATAAAAAAATCAAACCAATAGGCACAATATGTAAGCATGATGTGGTGGCCCAATTGGCCAAAATTGTGGGTACGCCAATAGATGATTTATTATTGGAAGGAAAACAAAAATTCCAACAATTCAAAACGAATTTACTGGCTAAAATTATCGGGCAAGATAAAGTAATAAGTGAAATAACGGAAATTATTCAGCAAGCCCAATTGTGTCTTTCTAATCCCAATCGGCCATTAGCTTCGTTGATGTTTGTCGGAGAAAGCGGCGTGGGCAAAACCGCCACGGCCATGATTATATCCAAATTGCTTTATCCTAATGATGAATCGCTAATCAAATTAGATATGAGTGAATTTAACGAGTCATTTGGAGTCTCTAAATTACTTGGTTCGCCGGCCGGTTATGTGGGTTACAAAGAACAAAATCGTTTTACCGATAAATTAAAATTAAATCCTTATTGCGTGCTATTATTAGACGAGATAGATAAGGCGCATAAAGATGTCACTAAATTATTATTGCAGATGTTAGAAAGCGGCGAAATTACGGACTCGCAAAATAGAAAAGTTTCTTTAAAACATGCTATAATAATAATGACTACCACAATTGGATCGGAGATGGCTAAAAAACAAGAAATTGGTTTTGCCAAAAGTAAAAATAATCCGGAAAAAATCAGCCGATTGGTGGAAGAAAAATTAAAAGAATACTTTAGTCCCGAAATTATCAATCGTTTGGACAAAATTTGCGTATTTAATAATTTGAATAAATCCGATCTGTCACAAATCGCCAAATTAGAGGTGGAAGAATTGAATGAACAACTGAAAAATTATCAGACAAAAATTGACGGAGATCTGAAAACGCTTCAAAAGATTACCGACAAATTACCAGATCACAATCTTAATGCCCGCTATGTCCGAAATCACCTGCGAAAAGAGTTGGAAAAATTAATCTCGGAAAAAATCGTGACGGATAATTTAAAAACTTCCTTTAGGATTATGGTGTCTGATGATAAAATTGTAATACGATAATACACAATACGTATGTCCGAACCGACCATAAAATTATCTGGCGACGAAGAAAAATCAATTACCGTCCAAGCCAGTAACTATAATGCTGGCCGGTCAAGCGGTCGCGCGGTTAAAGTTAAAAAAAATGGCCAAACAAATTTAAAAAATATAAAACCTGGAGAAGTAATAAATTTGGAGCTTGATTTACCTATTTCTAATGACAATGCGACATCGGACACACAATCGACAAATGACATCGCGCAAAATAAAACAACATCAAACCTAACAAACGATTCGCCAAATTTACCAGAAAAAAATACGGATCGGCCTAAAGTTGAGTCAGATCAATTGGCTGAACAAAATGAACAACCTGATAATAAGACAGAACCAAATGTCTCAAATAGACAACCATCTGCTCCACCAACCGACCAACCAACAATCAACGAAACTACCAGACCAACTCCAACTATTCCTCAAACAGGAGAACAACCGCCCCAAACCGACGAAAAAAACAAAAAAGAAGATGTGGATGGAAAAAATGAAATTCCTGAGGATCAAAAAAATAATCAACCGCCATCGGACGAAACAAAAACTCCGCCATTAACGCCAAACGATCAATTGCCAACCCAACAATCATTTCAACCTGGCAATGGTCCAGCCGAACCGTCAGAAGTCCAACCTGGACAAGAAGGCAATGTTCAACAGGAAATGCGGTCTAATCAGCAATCTCATAAAAAATCCGGCCAGTCAACCGACAATGAAAAAGGATTTGGTGAACAGATAAAAGATCAAGCTGGAAATTATCTAAATGAAAAAAAAACCGTGATAAAAAATAAATTTACCAATGTCAAAGATGGATTATTCCATACTAAAATGGGAAAACTCAAAAAGCAAAAAAATGATACTCTAAAAAAGCTGGCCAAATTAGATGAAGATTTTAACGCACTGTTAAGTTCTTCCCTGTTTAGAAAAATACAAAGATGGATGCCAGGACTTGGATCGCGTATCAGCGGCGCGTTAAATACTGTTGATTCAGTCGCTCACAGCGCGGATGGCATAAAACAGGCACAGTTGCAAGCTAAAGTTAGTAGTTTAAAGATGGTGATAAGTAGTTTAAAGTTAGCTAAAACAATTGCCGGCCTCATAGACGGATTTAATTTTTGGCTTACAGCCATAGTATTGCCTACATTTTGTACTATTATTATTCCCATATTGTCAATACTGATACTGCCTGGAATTTTAATCTTTTTCGTGGTCATTGGAGGCGCCTTGGCTAATACCGTCAAAAAAATGATCAAAGAAGTAAAAAAAATTCTACAACCAATTGAAGAAAAACTAAAAAAAATGAAGAGCAGAAAATTCTTGAAAAATAGATTAAGCGCGATTGATGAGGGAATTATAAATTTAAAAAAACAACAGAGACAACAATCGGCTTAAAAAAATAAATAATAATAAAATTTATGGACAAAAAACGACTTATGCTAATTGCAGGCCTAATAGCGATTGCCATTCTAATCGGTCTTGGATTATATTGGTTGTTTAGTTCAACTCGTACCTCAATTTTCGGACCAACCGCTACCACTACTCCATCCTCCGGAACTTTACCAACTTCCGGCCAACAAACCTTGACCACCACTGCAGGCCAAACCGACCAATTTACCACAGTACTGCCGACATCTGGCTTAAGCGGAACACCCACGCCAAGTTATTAT
>CAYHSR010000044.1:0-6379 GCA_964359335.1 uncultured Gammaproteobacteria bacterium
TTACAAACCGAAGACGAAATTTCGGCTGGTTTTGCGATTTTTGGCGCTGTCTTAGCCGGGCAGAGAGCTTTTACCGCGACAGCCGGTCCGGGCCATATTTTGATGCAAGATGCTTTAAGTATGGCCGAAGGCATGCGTCTGCCGTTCGTAGAGATAGTTGGCATGCGTGGCGGACCCAGTTCAGGAACTGTTATTTATTCACAACAAGAAGTGAATTTAGCTTGTTTCGGCGGGAACGGTGAAGGTTTGCGTTTGGTTTATTCACCTTCAAATTTGGATGAACTATATAGATTCACTGTTCGGGCTTTTAACGACGCTTGGAAATATCGTTTCCCGGCCATTGTTTTAACTGATGGATATTTATTAAAAACAAATGGAATTTTTAAAAATAATAAAAAACATAAAAAAATTAATACCAAACTTTTAGTTGAATCTGGGGACACTGTTCACCTGCCGAGTATCTATGCTCTGGAAGAAGAGCTTTACAAAAAACTATTACAAGATAAAAAGGACTATGATAAAATTAAAGTTGCCACGGCCGAAAGTTTTAAAACTGATGACGCTAAAATTTTAATTATTGCTCATGGCATTGTTGGCGCCGCGGCTAAGCAGGCAGTTATAGAATTAAGGAAACAGAATAAAAAAGTCGGATTGTTCAGACCAATCACTTTGCGACCATTTGCCGAAAAAAAATTAAATCAATTAGCCGGCAAAGTAAAACAGATCATTATTATTGAGTCCAGTTTTGGGCAGTTGGAAAAAATTGTTCGCGGTGAATTGGACTCCAAAATTAAAGTAGAAATTAGCGGTTTGTATTATCCGGCCTTAGGCATAGAGCCGGAGATGATAATCAATAAATTAACCTAATTACTCTAATTTTCGCCAGCTGGCGAAAATTAGAGTAATTAGGTTAATTTTAAGTGAATTTATGTCCGATTTCACCCTTACAAAATTCTGCCCAGGATGCGGTTATTCCATTATTTTAATGATGTTAAATAAGGTTTTGGTTAAAATGGGTTTACAGTCAAGAGCGGTCCTCGGTCTAGATATTGGCTGTTCTTTGCTGGCTTTAAATTCTTTGCCAATAGACACTTTTCAAACCCATCATGGTCGGGTAACACCGGTAATGGTTGGTTATAAACGAGCTAGAAAAGATGTGGTTTGTCTTGGCCTAACCGGTGATGGCGGCGCTTACGCGATTGGTATTCAGGGCTTGTTGCATTCGGCTAAACGCGATGAACCAGTTACGATTATTGTTGTTAACAATTCGCTCTACGCGATGACTGGCGGGCAGACAGCTCCAACAACCTTAAAAGGACAAAAAACCCATACTCATCCGCTTGGACACACGGAAGAAGTTTTTTTTGGGCCGGAATTATTAAAAGAGGTTGTTTGTAAAGATGCGTTTTTAGCGCGTACAGCCGTTAATGATCCAACCAATTTAATGTTATATTTGGAAAAAGCAATTATAGCCCAACAAACTGATCATTTTTCTCTATTGGAAATTTTATCTTTTTGTCCAACGAACTGGAAAACAACTGGTCAAGCGACATTGGATTATTTGGAGAATTTAAAGAAGGAGTTTAAGGTGGGAGAAATATTTTGAAAATGTCATTGCGAGGACGACCAGATGGAGGACGTCGCAATCCCGTTGATAAAAGATAATTATGTTAGACAAAACATATTATGTCTATTTAATGGCCAACGACAGAAATACAGTTTTGTATATTGGAATGACAAATGATTTACCAAGAAGAATTACAGAACATAAAGAGAAAAGAGGATCGTCATTTTGTAGAAAATACAATGTTAACAAATTAGTTTATTTTGAAAAATATAGTGATATTAACTATACCATCGCACGAGAAAAACAAATAAAAAAATATTCAAGAGATAGAAAAAACAAGTTAATTACTAATTTCAATAATAGTTGGAAAGATTTATTTAATGAAATTTGGGATTGGTAAAATGGTTTATTTATAATCAACGGGATTGCGACGGCCTTTCAGGCCTCGCAATGACATTCATATATGACTATAAAAATTTTACTAGCTGGCGATGGAGGACAAGGTATCCAAACAATCGCCAAAATAATTTCCCAAGCCTGTTTTGAACAGGGTTTTTATGTTTCCGAAATTCCTAATTTTGGTTTAGAGCAGCGTGGCGGTGTTTCTTTAGAATATTTACAAATTAGCAATCAGCCAATTGTTTATCCAAAATTTACTCAACCGAATATTTTATTAATTATGTCCGATCAAGCGCGAAAACGTGTTAGTCTATCGTCGCGAGGAGCGAATCCGCCAGCTGGCGGAGCAACGACGAAGCAATCTCGTCAAGGCGATATTATTGTGATAGATATAAACTATTATATCAAGATATTAGAACAAAATAATATTTCCAAACAAAGTTATAACATTTTCTTTTTAGGGATGTTCAGTAATATATTGGCAGAAAAGACAATATGTAAAAGAGAAAAAATTTTCAAATTATTAAAAGATAAATTAAACACCAAGCAGAATTGGGCAGAAAATGAAAAAGCATTTAATTTAGGGTGGCATAATCCTTAATTCATAATTCACCGTATGTGCGGTATCATCGGTTACATCGGAAATAGACAAGCATTGCCAATTCTAATACAAGGTCTTAAGCGTTTGGAATATCGCGGTTATGATAGTGTCGGGGTGGCAATTTTGGCTGATCATAAAATAACTAATGTAAAGACGGTCGGGCGGATAGAAAATTTAGAAAAAAAAGTCGAAAATTTGCGTTTATCCGGCACTGTTGGAATTGCTCATACTCGCTGGGCGACGCACGGCGGTGTAACGGAAGCCAATGCTCATCCACACTGGGGTTGTGATGAAGGTTTGGTTATTGTGCACAACGGTATTATTGAAAATTATCGTGAATTAAAAAATGGAATTTTAAAAAATCATAAATTTAAATCCGAGACCGATACCGAGATTTTGGCGCACCTCATTGAACATTTTTATCAAGATGATTTGCGTTTGGCGGTTGAGAAAGCGCTTAAAAAAGCGCGCGGGACTTATGGGATAGTTGCTTTGCATCAAGACCAGCCTGGTAAAATTGTTGTCGCCCGCCTTGGCAGTCCATTGGTTATTGGCGTTGGTGATAAAGAATATTTTATTGCCTCCGATACATCGCCGATGTTGGCGTATACTAAAAATGTTATATTTTTAAATGACGGTGAAATTGCGGAAGTCAGCCGAAATGCGGGTATTCAAACTTTTAATTTAAAAAGTGAAAAAATTATTAAAGATATTGAATATATTGATTGGGATGACGCCCAAGCGCAAAAGCATGGATATGACCATTTTATGCTGAAAGAAATTTTTGATCAGTCAATGGTCTATGAAGATGCTATTCGCGGACGGGTGGACTTAGCCGAAGGGACGGCGCGTTTAGGCGGTTTAAATATGACCGTCAAACAGATGCGACAAGTTGATAAAATTATTTTATTGGCCTGTGGTACAGCCTATTACGCCGCGCAAATTGGTAAATATGTTTTTGAACGATTGGCGCGGATTCCAACCGAGGTGGAAGTGGCTTCCGAATTTCGTTATCGCGATCCAATCATTGATAAAAATACTCTAGTATTTGTCATTTCCCAGTCCGGTGAGACGGCCGATACTTTAGCCGCCTTGCGCGAGGCCAAACGGCGAGGCGCTTGGGTGCGTGGAATAGTAAATGTGATCGGATCCACGATCGCGCGTGAGACTGATGGTGGAACGTATATTCACGCTGGTCCGGAATTAGCCGTGGCTTCCACCAAGGCCTACACTAATATGGTGGCGATTTTGATTTTATATGCCTTGCAATTCGGGCGATCACGCGGTTTATCACTTTCAACCGGTCAACGATTGATCAAAGCTTTGTTGGAAATTCCAGAAAAAATGAAACAAATTTTGGCGCGAAGCGACCAGATTAAAAAAATAGCCGAAAAATATACGAATTTTACCGACGCGCTTTATTTGGGGCGGGGCATTAATTATCCGGTGGCTTTGGAGGGTTCGCATAAATTAAAAGAAATTTCTTATATTCACAGCGAGGGTTATCCCGCCGGCGAAATGAAACATGGAGTCAACGCTTTGCTATCCGAAGAATTATTTGTGGTCGGCCTGATGACAAAAAATCAGTTATATGATAAAATGCGCAGTAATTTAGAAGAAGTGAAAGCTAGACAATCTTCTATTTTGTTGCTCGCCACCGCGGGTGATAAAAGCGCGGAAGAAATTTCGTCTGATATAATTTATGTTCCCGAGACAATGGAATTATTAGAACCTTTATTAAATATTATACCACTTCAGCTATTCGCTTATCATATGGCCGTTATTTTAGGAAAAGACGTGGATCGACCAAGGAATTTAGCTAAGTCGGTGACAGTTGAGTAATATGAAAAAGATAAACTGTGTTGTAATGGGTGGCGGGAACGGTGTCGCTAAAACCACCCGCGCTCTAAAAGAAAATTTGGATATTTTTGCCATTAGTTCAGTGGTTTCCATGAGTGATTCTGGCGGATCATCAGGTTTTTTGAGAGAAACCCTAAGTGTTTTACCGCCAGGCGATATATTGCGCGCGTCTTTGGCTTTATCCAAATACGATTACAAATTATTAAAAAGGATTTTTAGAAATAATCGATTTGATAATGTCGGAAATTTAAGTCAGCATAATTTAGGGAATTTATTTTTGGCCTTATCACAACAGTATAATAATGGAAATTTTATGGAATCAGTTCGCGCTTTAGAACAAGCGGTGGAAGTGATTGGCCATGCTTATCCGGTTACCTTGAACAGGACCGATTTGGCAGTTGAATTATCTAATGGAAAAATAATCAGAACCGAAGGTATAATTGATCGGCCGAATCATGATAGAAATTTAAGAATTATCAAAGCATGGTTAGAGCCGGTCGGCCAGATTTATAATGAAGCCAAAGAAAAGATTGAACAAGCTGATTGTATTTTAATCGGTCCTGGAAGTCTATATTGCAGTATTGTCGCGGCTTTATTACCTCAGGGGGTGAAACAAGCAATTCAAAACTCAAAAGCCAAACTAATTTATATTGCTGGCAATACTTATGAACTTGAAGGAGAAACCGGACCAGTTAAATTGAGCGATTTTATTAAGGAATTGGAAATGTATTTACCACGTCCATTGGATTATATTCTATATAATCAAGTTGAACTGAATGCTGAACAGTTAGTAAAGCACAATGAGAGAAAGTGGACTGCAAAGGAATTTGACACCGAAAATTTATCTGGCCATCATGTTATATCTATTGATTACGAAAAATCTTATGGCGGATTATGCGAGGTTAAGTTAGGCCGGATAATCAGAGAAATAATTACAGGCAATAAGTCATATCAATAAATATGCAAATTCAGAAAAAAGAAAAAGATACTAAAATCCATTCTATTAAGTTTTATGCTATGGACAATAAACAAGAGGTTGGCCATGCCTACTTATTTCTGATTTATAATCAATGCAGCGGTTATTATTATGGATTATTAGAAGATGTATTTGTTAAAGAGGAGCACAGAAAACACTGGGTGGGTACGCGATTGGTTGACGCCGTAATTATTGAGTGTAAAGAAAGACAATTACATCATTTGATTGCCACCAGTCGTTATTCTCGTCTTCATATACATCAGTGGTATAAAAAACTTGGCTTTAAAGATTACGGTAAAGAGTTTAGAATTGATTTTAATTCGTAAATTCGTATACTTTCCAATTGGCGTTTTTAATTTTAAAGCGATTATTTTTATTTAACTTCCGAAACCAATTTGGCAAAACATCATGAACCGGTTTAAGCGGATAAGCTGTTAGATTATTTATTGAACCGGCCACCAACAAGGTTTTTTTGGTAGGTTTTATTTTTTTAATGTCTTCTTTTTTTAATCGGCAGTCAGGCATGGACATAAATTTTTTCGTATCATAAAAATTCATAATTAAATTTGCCTGTTGAGAATAAAAGCCCGGCTCCTCGCTTAAATAATAGATTTTTACATCTGTTTGGCCGTAGTGGTCGTAAAGGTATTTATATACCATTACTCCGCCATCAGCAAAAAGAAAACTTTTGCCGACAACAGTCGCGGTGTTTAATGTTATTAAAGGTATGATAATAAATATTGCTGTAAGCGTCTTAATTATCGGCCGTTTAATTTTTTCTTGAAAAAATTGGATTACCTGGATGGCCATATAAGGCGTCAGAAAAGCGAGTGGGAATAAAAAGCGGATTTCCTTATGGGGAAATGCGCTATGAAAGATAACCACCGAAAGGCAGGTAAGGCCTACGACCGGTAGTTTTTTAATTCCTCCCAACACAGCAAGGCCAAGCATCACCGGGAATAACACCTCGGTAAAT
>CAYHSR010000045.1:0-6353 GCA_964359335.1 uncultured Gammaproteobacteria bacterium
CCGCGGCATAAATTATTCAGGGAGAGAGTTCGAATGGGCTCGCAAATTTTTCATAGTTTAGCTAATTTATTAAGCCAAAAGGGTTATACCACCTCGGTCGGGGATGAGGGCGGTTTCGCGCCTAATTTATTAAATAACGAACGGGCGTTACAGTTGATTATCCAAGCGATTGAGACAACCGGTTGGAAGCCTGGTAAAAATGTTTTTTTAGCCGTCGACGTAGCGGCCTCTGAATTTTATCGCAAAGGCAAATATTATTTTATTTCGCCAAAACAGGGTTGGACGGCTGATAAAATGATCAGAACTTTTACCGGTTGGGTAAAAAGATACCCGATTGTTTCCATTGAAGACGGTTTAGCGGAAGATGATTGGGCTAATTGGGAGATTTTAACTAAACAATTGGGAAAGAAGATAGCTTTGGTCGGTGATGATTTATTTGTCACCAATACTGAACGGCTGCAACAAGGAATTAAGAATAAAGTCGGTAACGCTATTTTAATTAAAGTTAATCAAATTGGCACGCTTTCCGAAACAATGGCGGCGATTATGTTGGCCAAGAAAAATAATTATCAAGTAAGCGTATCGCATCGTAGCGGGGAGACCGAAGACACTTTTATCGCTGATTTGGCGGTGGCGGTTAACGCCGAATTTATCAAAACCGGTTCAATGTCGCGGTCAGAACGGATTGCCAAATATAATCGGTTATTGGAAATAGAACAGGAGTTAGGGATGTAGGGATTGGTTATTTTTTAGAATAATTTAGAGTAATGAGAAATTAGAATAATTTCTATGATCTTTCAGCTAAAGAAAAAACCTACTATCCTACTCATTCTTGATGGTTTCGGTTTGGCTAATCCGCGTAATGAAGGCAATGCCATTACAGCAAAAACCGCGCCGAATATTTTTTGTTATTTAAAAAAATATCCAAATTCGGTTTTAAAAACTTTTGGCGAAAATGTTGGTTTGTTTCCAGGACAACAGGGGAATTCCGAAGCAGGTCATATGAATGTTGGAGCTGGTCGAATAGTTAAACAGGATTTAGTCAATATCTCCAAATCAATTCATAACGGCACCTTTTTTAAAAACGAAGCATTTAAACAGGCGTTATTTCACGCGCAAAAATATAAAACCGCGGCGCACATAATGGGTTTGTTGACTGGCCGCAACAGCGCGCATTCTTATCCCGATCATTTATATGCTTTGTTGGAATTATTTCGTCGAGAGAAACAAACCAAAGTTTTTTTGCATTTGTTTACCGATGGCCGAGATTCTTCGCCGTACGGCGCGACCGGATTTTTACGCGAATTGCGCGGGCATATGTTGGCGCGAGAAAAAATTGCCACTATTAGTGGTCGTTTCTACGCGATGGATCGCAACAAAATTTGGCAGCGAACGCGACAAACGTACGAAGCAATGGTGTCTGGCAATGGTTGCGCGGCTAATAGCGCGGAAGAGGCCTTGGCTCAATCGTATAATCGCGGCGATACTGATGAATTTATTTGTCCGACAGTGATTGTCGAAAATAAGAAGCCGGTCGGCGTGATTAAAGATAATGACGTAGTTTTCTTTTTTAACGCGCGATCGGATCGAGCGCGGCAAATCACCAAATCATTTGTTCAAGGGAATGATTTTTTAGATAAAAATATCGGCGCTTTTAAAAGAACTAAATTTCCCAAAAATACTCGATTTGTGGCCATGACTGATTTCGGGCCGGATTTAAGAAATATAATGACCGCCTTTCCGGCCGCCGATCTTGCCAATACTCTGCCGATTGTTCTTAAAGAAAAAAGTCAACTTTACATTGCCGAGTCTGAAAAATACGCTCATGTCACTTACTTTCTCAACGGCGGGTACGCAGATCCGGTCAATGGCGAGAAGCGAATAAAAATAGAATCACCGCCGGTAACAAGTTATGATCGACAACCCGAGATGTCGGCTAAACAAGTGGCAGCTGAAGTTATCAAAAATATCAAGAAAGACGCGTTTGATTTTTATTGCCTGAATTTTGCCAATCCGGATATGGTCGGGCATACGGGCAATTTCGTTGCCGCGCAAAAAGCTATCAGTGTGGTTGATAGCCAGACGGCTCTAATTGTGAAGTCGGCTTTAAACAAGGACGGGCAGGTTTTAATTATTGCCGACCATGGCAATGCCGAGGAAATGATAAATTTGGCGACTGGCGAGGTGATGACTGAACATACTGTTAACCCGGTCCCTTGTATTTTAATTAAAAAGGGTGTAAAAAATATTAAATTAAAATCTGGAATTTTGGCTGATATTGCGCCGACCATTCTCAAAATGATGGACTGCAGACAACCAAGAGAAATGACCGGCAGGGCGCTTTATTAATTAGAATAATTAGGAATTTTTATGTCATATCGTCCGGTGGTTCTCGCCATTATAGACGGCTGGGGTGTTGCTCCGCCAAGTAATGGCAATGCTGTCACTTTAGGAAATACACCCAATTTCAATGATTACTTGCGTCATTATCCGGCCATGACCATCCATGCCTCGGGAAACGAGGTTGGTTTGTTGTTTGGCGAGATGGGTAATTCCGAAGTAGGGCATCTTAATATTGGGGCTGGTCGAGTTTATTATCAAACCTGTCCGCGAATCAACAAAGAAATTAGCGATGGCAGTTTTTTTTCCAATCCGGCTTTACTTAAAGCGGTGGAACAAGTTAAGACCAAAAATAGTGATTTGCATTTGATTGGCTTGGTCAGCGCCGGCAATGTCCATTCCAGCAATGAACATTTATATGCTTTGTTGCAATTGTGTCAACAACAAAAAATAAAAAATGTTTATGTCCACGGTATTTTAGATGGACGAGACGCGGTGTATAATTCCGGTAAAGAATTTATTTTAGAATTGCAGCAGAAAATAAAAGAATATAAAGTTGGTCAGATCGCTTCGCTGTCTGGCCGATATTTTGCTTTGGATCGCGATAACCGTTGGGATCGGGTAGAAAAGGCCTATCGCGCGATGGCCGAAGGTGTTTCAGAAAAAACTTTTACCGACCCAATCAAAGCGATTGAAGAATCTTATAGTCAAGCCGTATATGACGAAGAGTTCACGCCGGTGGCGATCACTCGCGATGGTCAGCCGGTCGCCCAAGTTAAAGAAGGCGACGCGGTTATATTTTTTAACTTCCGGCCGGATCGCGCCAGACAATTAACCAAGGCTTTTGTTTTGCCCGGTTTTAAAGAATTTGAGCGAACTTATCTGAAAGATCTAATGTTTATCACTCTGACTGAATATGAAAAACAAATTCCGGTTGTCGTGGCTTATAATCCGGTGGTTGTGCATAATTCTTTGGCCGAAGTTATCAGTCAGGCCGGACTGAAACAATTTCATACAGCGGAAACCGAAAAATATGCCCATGTTACTTTCTTTTTAAACGGTACAGTTGAGGATCCGTTTCCTAACGAAGACCGTCAAATAGTTCCTTCACCGCGAGTGGCTAGTTATGATTTGGCGCCAGCCATGTCGGCGATAGAAGTAACTAAAGAAGTTAATAAGGCTTTAGATAGCGAAAAATATGATTTTATCGTGGTAAATTTTGCTAATCCTGATATGGTTGGCCATACGGCCAAATTAGATGTCACTATTTCGGCATGCGAGGTCGTTGATAAATGTTTGGGTAAAATTGTTGGCAATGTTTTGGCACATGACGGAGTAATTTGTGTGACCGCTGATCATGGCAATGCCGAGCAAATGATTAATCCGCAGACTGGTGATCCGGATAAAGAGCACACCACTAATCCGGTGCCGTTTATTGTCATTGGCCAGGATTTTATAGGTCAGGCCTGTCCGGCTGGTGATCCGCCGGAGGGAGATCTATATTTAATGCGACCAGTTGGTGTACTGGCCGACATCGCGCCGACGATTTTGAAATTATTGGGTGTTAATCAACCACCGGAGATGACCGGGCAATCGCTTATTTAATTTTTCATTTTTAAATAACCAAGTATCTCTTCTGTCGCGGTTTGGATTCCCTTATCCTCCATAACAAAATAAGCCCGATTACCAATACCGGTTGGGTTGAGTCGCGGGATTAATTTTTTTGGTTCCTGAGCGGTTTCGGAAACCAAAATTCCTTTTATAATTTGTTTGGCCTTATCAGGCACTTCATAAAGTAATAAAATCAGTTTGGCATCCGGTGAATTTAAAATCAATTCATCAATTAATTCGGTTAGTTCTTCTTCAGATGCCTGTGAACGGATTAACTCGTCGCGGGTAATGACAGTCCACACCAACCCAAGGCCATTGTCATGTTGCAGATGAGTTAGGGCCTGACCCCAAATTTTTAGCGAATTGATTGATCGGCTGTAATAAAGATGTTTGATTATTTTTTCTCGATCCGCTCCGCGGTTCATCAGTTCGCTGGAAATGTTAAGGGTAAAAGGTGTAATATTGTTGGTTTTAAAACTGCGGGTTTTACTTATGACACCAGTAAGAAAAGCGGTCGCCATTTCTTCATTTATCAAAGAATTGTCAATTTGTTTGAATAAGCCATAGACGATTTCGGCTGATGAGGTTTTGTCTAATTCTACCAAATTGACGGCGCCATAGTGTTCATTACCGGCTTGATGATCAATATTAATAATTGGCAGGCGGTAAAACAGATCTGTATTATTTTCAAAAATATCACCCAATGATTCCATGTCCGGGGAGTTGATAGTAATTATCAGGTCATACTTAAAAGACGATTGGGCGGTGCGCAATTCTTTTTTACTAATTGTGCCTTCTTTGGGATTAAGATGAATATACAGCCAGTTGTCTTTGATGTCATAGCTCAATGAGTCAATTTTGGCTTTTGAGATATCTACTTTAATGGTGAATTTTTGTAAATGGCTTATATCATCTTTGATCTGTTCGGAATATTTAAGGAATCTAAGATTTTTATGTTGGTTAAATTTTTCCGAGACAATATCTATCTGTTTTTGTTTTTTCTCTAACAAACTTTTCCAAGCTAAAGCGCAGACTGCTGAATCTAAATCATTTCCAGGCCGAAACACCACTAAGATATAGTGGCTATCGTTTATCAGTTGAGTAATTTGTTGAGATTCATTAAAGGCCATGTTGGTTAGGTGTATGCTATTACAAAGTCAATTATTTTACCAGTTTTTCCCTTATTTGTCAATAAAAGCTGGTGTCAACACTGATGAGTTATTATTTAGACCAAAATCGTTGCTTTTTTTTGTTATTTTAAGTATAATAATTTTATCCATTCACGTTAGTAAGTGAGGATTATTAGTGGATCAGCAGTATGAATAAAGCCTACGAGCCGCAAAAATACGAAGATGAGATATATAAACGCTGGGAAGAAAGCGGATTTTTTAATCCTGATGTTTGTGTTGCCAAAGGAATTTGCGATAAAAAAGCTGAAACTTTTACGATTGTTTTACCGCCGCCAAATATTACCGCCAAATTACACCTCGGGCATTCGTCAATGTTGGCCATAGAAGACGTGATGATTCGTTATCATCGTATGAAAGGAGATAAAACATTGTGGCTGCCTGGCACCGATCATGCCGCCATCGCTACCCAAAACGCTGTGGAGAAAAAAATATTTAAAGAGGAAGGTTTGACTCGCCATGATTTGGGGCGAGAAAAATTATTGGAAAGAGTGTGGGATTTTTTGCGTGAAACCCAATTAGCTATTTTACGTCAAACTAGAAAGATGGGGGCGTCTTTAGATTGGTCAAGAGTTGCTTTTACTTTGGATGAAAAACGGGTTGAAGCCGTTAAAACAATGTTTATAGACATGTATAATGATGGTGTAATTTATCGCGGTGAAAGGATTGTCAATTGGTGTCCCCGCTGTCATTCTACTTTGGCTGATGATGAGGTTGAGCGCAAAGAACAGAAGACTGTATTATATACTTTTAAATATTCCATTGACTTTCCGTTCACCATCGCCACTACTCGTCCAGAAACTAAGCTCGGAGATACTGCCGTAGCTGTTAATCCAAAAGATGAAAGATATAAAAAATATATTGGCCGGGAATTTAAAATAGATTTTTGCGAGGTGCCTTTGAAATTAAAAATAATTGCCGATTGGCAGGTTGATATGGCGTTTGGCACCGGCGCTTTGGGCGTTACTCCGGCTCATAGCATGGCCGATTGGCAGATGGCCGAAGATAATAATTTGGAAATAATAAAAGTTATTGATGAAGATGGAAAGATTAAAGAAGGTTTTGCCAAATATTCTAAAAAATCGGCCGAAGAAGCGCGTGTTTTAATCATTAAACAGTTGAAAAAAAATGGTTTGTTGGAAAAAGAAGAAGAAATAGAAAATAATTTATCAATTTGTTATCGTTGTGATACCGCGATTGAGCCATTGCCTTCAA
>CAYHSR010000046.1:0-6208 GCA_964359335.1 uncultured Gammaproteobacteria bacterium
CGACAGATTGTTTAAAGTTAAAGACGCTTTTACGGATGAAGCGGTAGTGTCTTCAACCGAGAAAGTATTTCGCTTTTACAGCAAACCGCGTATTGTTTATAAAGACGAAAATAATGAATTGAAATTAAGACCAAAAGATTGGGCGTGGTTTAATGATGGCGATGATACGGCTAAATTGAAAGAGACGGTTAACGGCGGTTATGATTATAAAATAACCCTGGGAAATAAAAAAATTAATGTCTATTCCGGTAATATTACTTTAGGTGAAACACAGGTGTTTTATGATTTTAAAAAATCTGTTTTTAGCCAATCTAAGACTGCTAACGGAGTGCGAACGGAGTTTAACAATATTTATCCAAATATTGATGTTCATTTTAACGATAGTGGTCTCAGTCGCTCCAAAGACTATATTATTAGACAGAATCCGCGTCTAATCACGGGCCAACAACTCATTTTATGGGAGAATTATGATTTACCGGCGGAAGCGCGAGTTTTTGACATTGACAATCGCGAAATAACGCAATCGCAAAGAATGGGGCAGACATCCCTATTTTTACGGCTCAACGATTATTCTCTTAAAATTGGCGGAGGCACAGCTATGGATGCCAACAAAGACGAGAGATATTATCAACCATTGGATCAAATCGTAAAAATAGACAGAGAAAACAAAACCTTCGCCATTGGTTTAATTATTATGGCCGAATATCTAAATGACGCCAATCGCGTTTATCCATTAGTGATTGATCCGCAGTACACCCATTATGTTTGTCGGAACGGGTATTCGCAAACCGCGCCGTATAATTGCAGTTCAATGATTGATTTTTATTTACGTTTAAAGAATTGGAGTTCCGAACCGACCAGTTCTGGCGGACCGCGCAGTTCAGACACTTTTTCCGAACTTTATATTGGTCGAAATTGGGACGGATATAATAACTATCAAAGAGCCGCGGTTATTAAGTTTGATCTGCCTAATTTATATGATTGGATTGCAAACGGCACGATCGTTTCGGCTTATCTTAAAATGGATAAGAAAAATATTGGCTATGGTAGTTACAATGGAAATATATATTTAAAGGCCTATGCCATAGACACCGGCTGGCAATATAGTTCGGTTACTTATGAGAGTTTAAAAAATTATTTAAGCGCGACCATGCAATCCGATTCGGTGGCGGTGTCAACCGCCAGCAATGGTATTTATACTTTTGATGTTAAAAATATAGTTGACAATCAGTGGGTTTGGAATTACACGACAAATAATGGAATTTTGCTTCAACCGGATACTTCGGTTTATGGAACAAGTTGGCCTGATAGACAACTGATTTTTAATTCCGACGACGCTAACAGTTCCAATGGACCTTATTTAGAATTAAATGTTGGTTATTATTCAGATTTAGAGCCACTTACGGAAAATTTTAATCAAACCACCATTAACCAAGGCGGACAAATTTCCGGCAGCGTGGTTGTAAGAAATGGCGGTCATAGCAACGCCGGCAATACACCGCCCACCAATGTAAATTTTTATTTGACGCCGACTAATAATGGTGTCGGGTATACAAACTACGCTTTTAGTCAGTCGTTGCCATCGATGGCTTATGGCGGGACTCAAACCGTCAGTTTTTCCAATCAGACGATTCCTTCCGCGTTTGGTCCTGGCACTTATTATTTGTCCTATTGGATAGATCCATCGGATTTGGTGGAAGAAACGGATAATAGCGATAATTTAGATTCGTTCTCTAATACGATTACCATAAATTCTGCCGCTTATCCAGACCTAACCGGTCAAAATTTTAATGTTTCACCGTCAACAATCAATGCCGGCGGTACCGTGCAAGTAAGTTTGAATATCGCCAATCAAGGAAACGCCAGCAGTAATAATACGAGCAGAGTGGATTATTATTTTAATAGCGCCGTGATTAAATCCATAAATTTTTCTTCCATCTCGGCTGGAAGCAGTATTAATCAATCATTCAGTTATCAATTGGATAGTAATTTAACCGGCGGACAGATGGATTTTACCTATCAGATTGATCCAGACAATACTGTCAGCAACGAATCAAACGAGTTTAATAATAATGGTTCATACGCCGTTACCATAAATACCGCTAAAGCCGACATGGTTGTTGCCAATGTTAATCTTTCCAGTTCAGGCGTTTTACATGAAAATGATACGATTACGATACAGGCGCAGGTGCAAAATACCGGTGGCGCCAGCGCTTACAGTGTGCCATTTACTATGACCATTCATGATGTTAATGGCAGTTATCAACTAACCAATTTATCACCCGCCACCATTGATTTACCAAGCAACTTCAGTAATACATTAACTTTTAGCGGGAAAATTCCGGATACCATTCCATATACCGGCTCTTATAAAGTGCTATTTTATCTTGATCCAGCGCAAACAATTTCTGACAGTAATCCGGCTAATAATTACAAAGATTCCAATGGTTCAATCACTATTACCAGATTAAATTATGGCGGGGGAGGAAGTAATCCGCCGCCAGTGGTGGTTGATTATGATAATGACAAAGTTAAAGATAAGGTGGAAGCGACAGTGGGAACAAATGTGAAAGGAACCAATAACTATACGGTTATTTCAAAGAATATTGCCTCGGCTCTTTCAATTCTGTCTGATGCTAAAGCAAAAAATAGCGCGGGCGATCCTGTAAATTTGCGCACTGGAGCTTTAGAGTTGGAACAAAATGATTTTACACTGTTCGGTCGAGGTATGCCGATTAACTTAACTAGAATTTATAATAGCAAACTATTTGATTGGAACAATCGTTTTGGCGCTGGTTGGAATTTTTCTTACAATGATTTTTATTATATTGATCCGAATGATAATAATAGTTTGCGTATATTCCTTAACGGTAATTTAACCGCTGTGTTTACAACCGCTGACGGCGGAGTTACCTATAACCCGACAGCCGGCGAGCTTGATACTTTATTGGTTGATTCAGTTACCAAAGAAGTAACGTATAAAACATTGGAAGGTATTCGCTATGTTTTTCTTAAAAGAATGAGTGAAAGTAATTTTGGCATGATTGACAAGATAATTGACTCAAACGGCAATACCACGCAATTTAATTATTCCATAGTCAACGGAATTCCATTATTAACTTCAATAACCGACGCATCAGGCCGGCAGATTACTTTTATTTATCCAGTAGACACGACAACAACCAATTGGGATAAAGTTTTGAACATAACCGAGTCATTAAGCGGAACGCAGAGAAATATCGTCGCTTACACCTATAACAGCAGTTCGCAACTTACCAAAGCCACTGTTTATCGCTATTATGGAGGAACATCCGAAAGTTCGGATTTTAATTATACTTACAGCGCCTCTGGCGTGCTTTTAACTTATACCTCTCCTCGCAAAACAGTCTTGCGCAATGTCTATGACACAAATAATCGCGTTACAGAACAATACGAATCATCGCCAACAATAACAGAAAGAAAAGTTTACAGCATGACTTACAACGATACCGCTGACGCGGAAGCCCCTGGCAGTACTCATTGCGCGACGATTACCAATTATCGTAGTTTATCTTCTAATTATACTGATAAGATGTGTTTTAATAGCGATGAATTAAAGATATTTGAAAAAGACGGCCAAGGCAATATCCAAAGATGGGCATATAACGGCCAAGGAATGATCAGTCAATACACTGATCAAAATGGCTCTATCACCAAATATGAATATGATTCCAAAAGACGGATGATTAAAGAAACAACGCCTAATACAATCGCTTACCAGACTGAAACCAGTTTTGAATACGAGAATAATTTTAACCGTTTAACTAAAAAAACAATTACATCCACCCCTCTTATCACAGGCTCTCCTCAAGTCAAAGTCTTTCAATACACTATCAATTCAACCAACGGCAATCTTACTTCTGCCGCAGACCCGCTTGGCTACCAAGAATCATTCACTTACGACACTTATGGCAATGTAACGCAGTATACTGACAAGAATGGCAGTATCTCTACTTATGCTTACGATGCCAATAATAATTATCGCATCCAAGAATCAATCACTGTCACCCAAGCCGACAATACCACCCAATCTATCGTGAAAAAGTATACTTATGATGCTTATGGTAATAATCAAACCCATACCACCCCTCGCAACAATAATTATTTGTACGCGTTTGATTCCAAAGGCAATTTAAGAAAAGAAACCAATCCGCAGAATTATTCCAAAGATTATACTTATGATCTAGAAAATCACCGTTTGTCAGAAACTAATGAGTTGGGAAAAGTAACCAATTATACTTATGATACTGACATTAACGCCAGTTTGACTAAGATAGAAAAAGTAAGCGTGTCAGGAAATATTTCCAATACTCGTCAATATGATTATATTGGTAACATAACCAGTGAAATTGATCCATTAAACCGTCAAACCACTTACACCTACGACACTGCCAACAGAATAATCCAAAAAGCAGGCCCTCTTAACACCCTCACCTACACCTATTATCCCAATGGCAAGTTAAAGAGCGAAACAAACACATTAAATCAAAAGACAGAATATTATTATGATTCTCGTAATCAACCAACAGAAACTCGCCGTTTCACTGACACCACCAACTATATCAGTGAGAAGAAAACTTATGATGGTTTTAGCCGTCTTATTTCACAAGTTGATCCCAATAACAACACCACCACCTTTGTCTACAATCTCGATGACCAATTAACCACTAAAACAGACTCCAAAGGCAATGTTACTACTTATACCTATGACAAGAATGGCGATAAGACAGGTGAACTATTACCGCGCGCTCAGTCAGATTTAGCGTTAAGAAACAGCGAGGGTTATAGCAATAGCTTTAAATATGATGGAGCCAACAGGTTAATTAAAACTATCAACGCCCAAAACAAAGAAACTTGGCGTTATTACGACACCGAAGATAATCTAACTAAAGTCATTGATCGTCAAGACAGCACGCTTACCAACAACACTCGCGTTAAACAATACACATACGACAATCTTGATCGTCTAACCAAAGAAGCTGACAATTACAACGCTATCGTTTCTTCCACTTACGACCAAGTTGGCAATCTTTTGACCAAGACCGACCAAATGAGCAGAACAACCAATTACACTTACGATGATTTTAATCGTCTAATCTCTGAAACAGACCCTGCCAGCAATATCACCAAATTCACCTATGACAAAGCCAATAACAGATTATCTATCACGTATCCAGATAACAAGATAACCAACTATACCTATAATCAAATCAATAAACTTCTCACTATTACAGACACTCTGAATAACGTCAGAACATTCACTTATGATGTTCTTGGCAACAAACTGACTGAAAAAGACAAACGCGGGTATACCACCAGCTTTCAATACAATAATCTCAATCGTTTAACTCAAGAAACCAATCCACAAGGCACAATCACCGCCTATACTTATGACAACAACAATAATAGATTAACTGAAACAATGAACAACAGCCGCGTTACATCCTACCAATACGATGAATTAAATCATACCACCAAGATTATCCGTCCGGGCAATGTGATTGAAAGTTTCACTTATGACAGCAACAGCAATGTTAAAACAAAAATCAATGGCAACAGCCAGACCATCACTTACACTTATGATTCTTTGGATCGTGTGGTCAACAAGCAATTACCCACTAGCGAGACCAGTGTCAGCTACACTTACGACAATTGGAACAATCTAACTAATCTAGTTGATGAGAGTGGTACTTCAAATTACACCTATAATTACAATAATCAACAATTATCAGAAGCAAAAACATTAACTGGCTTATCCACCAACTCAATAATAACCAGAACATACAACTCTGCCAGTCAGTTAAGCGTTATCACCGACGCTGCCAACATTCTTACCACTTATACCTATAACAGCAGAGGATTGTTGGACAAAGCAACTTACAATAGCCAAGATTTAGCTAAGTATACATATAATTCCAACAATAAAGTCAGTAAGGTTACATATGGCAATGGCGTGTTTACATCTTATATCTATGATGATTTGCAAAGAGCAACAAAGATAGAAATTAAAAATGCCTCTACTACTTTTATGGCTCAAGAATATACCTATGATGCTGAAAGCAACCGCCTGACCCTGAAAGAAGACGGCGCTCGTGTTACCACTTATGGTTATGACACCATAAATCAATTAATTGGCGTTGATTATTCCAATATCAGTTACAGCAGTTCT
>CAYHSR010000047.1:0-6204 GCA_964359335.1 uncultured Gammaproteobacteria bacterium
GAATACATTTCCGCCAACATCCAATCCCAATCCCAAACTCTAATTCTAATTCCGGAATTAAGCGCGCGAAACAATATCAATCTAACCGCGGAACAGATGGATAAAAGCGTTTTTATTTCCGGAGAGATTAGCGACAAAAATCTTTTTGAAATTTGGCCGCAAATTTGGCGTGGAGAAAAAAATATAATTATTGGCACCAGACGCGCTTTATTTCTACCTTACTATAATCTAACTAATGTATTTTTAACAGACGAAAGCAACCCCAATTATAAAAGCTGGGATATGGCTCCACGTTATCATACACGCGATGCCAGTCTTACTTTGACCAAACACCATAACGCCAAACTGCATTTATTGACCCATACCCCGTCAGTGGAAACTTATTTTTTTGCCAAAAAAAATATTTATAGTTATTCCACAGCCAGGCCTGAGGAGGAGGCGGGAGGAAAAGTGGAAGTAAATATTATTGACATGCGAACCGAACGACAAAAAGGCAACTACGATTTTATGGGCGAGGAATTGGTGAAAAAAATTCAGCAAATAAAAACCGGCAATATCTTTTTGTTTATAAATAAACGTGGCACAGCGAACTATGTTGGTTGCCGTGATTGCGGTGAGGTCATCCGTTGTCAATTATGTAAACACACGTTGTCCTACCACCAAGATCAAAATATTTTAAAATGCCATTACTGCAAAACAAATTTAAAAATGGAAAAATTCTGCGCCAACTGCCACGGTCTAAATTTAGTTTTACGCGGACCAGGCACGCAGATGGTGGAAAATAAGATCCGGCATTTATTTCAAGATAATGCGGATATCGCTATTCAAAGAATTGACAGTGATTCACCGCGACTTACGACGTCATCCAAACAAGCGGATCGATTAAACAAACAAAAAAATTCAACACCGCAAACAATAACCATTGGTACGCAAATGGCATGGCCTCATGTGGACTGGCTAAACCTGAAACTAATGGCATTTATTGACGCCGACACTTCCCTATTTGTCCCGGAATACAAAATATCCGAAGGCCTCTGGTATCTTATCCGCGACGCCCAATATAAAATGTCTGGTGATGAAATGATCATCCAAACCTCTCACCCGGAAAATAACATTTTTAGCTCTCTAAACGATCCGAAAAAATTTTATCAACAAGAAATAACCCAGAGACAAACGCTCGGCTATCCGCCATTTCGTTTTATTTTAAAATTATTTTATGGCAGTCAAAATAAAGTCATGGCCGAAAGAGAAGCGAGTGGTTTGGTAAATAAGCTGAACCAATTGACAAAAAACAAAATCCAAATTAAGATACTCGGTCCGATTGAATCCATGCCGTATTTTAATAAGGGACAATATTGGCAAAATATAATAATTAAGATAAAATATGATCAATACAAACAGGATGTTAAATATATAAATTCACTTTTGCCAATTGGTTGGAAAGTGGATCCAAATCCGAATAATTTACTATCAATATAAAAAACTTATTTCTGTTTAATGGTATGCTTCTCAATATTATCACCGATCCCA
Source organism: uncultured Gammaproteobacteria bacterium (assembly GCA_964359335.1). GTDB lineage: Bacteria > Patescibacteriota > Patescibacteriia > Magasanikbacterales > GWA2-37-8 > CAYHSR01. The sequence continues at coordinate 1,531 of CAYHSR010000047.1, forward strand.
ATCCTATTTTACATCGGATCGCAAAAACTTTGACTTTGAAAGACATCAAAAGCGAAGAAATTCAAAATTTAATAAAACAGATGACTCCGACTATGCATCTAAAAGACGGGGTCGGTTTGGCGGCGACACAGGTCGGTAGATTATTACAAATCTGTATTATTCACAAAAATCACACGAGTGAAAAAAATAAAGATTTAATTTTAATAAATCCGACTTGGAAAAAAATCGGTATTTTTACCAACTGGGATGAAGAGGGTTGTCTATCGGTGCCAAACACTTGGGGAGAAATAAAAAGATATTCAAAAATTAAAGTATCGGCTTTAGATCAAGACGGCCGGCCGTTGACATTCACGGCCGCTAATTTTCTAGCGCGTATCATTCAACATGAAGTTGACCACATGCATGGCGTTTTATTTATTTCCAAAGCTAAAAATTTACACTTGGTTTATAAAGAGTAGTTGATAGTGATAAAAAATATGCAAAACTTAGATATTAATTTTTTTGGCACTCACCATTTTGCCGCGATTATTCTTCAAAAGCTAATTGACTGTCCTTTTATCAAAATTAGGACGATCTTTACTATGCCCGATCGACCAGTCGGACGAAAACAAGAATTACAATCATCACCGGTCAAAATATTTGCAGAGAAATATGGTTTGAAGATTGAACAGCCAATTACATTGAAGAATTATGAGTTAGAAATTAGGAATTATGGGTTGAACGTTGTGGTGGATTATGGGATGCTGATACCGCAAAACATTATTGACGCGCCGAAGTTTGGAACGATCAACGTGCACCCTTCATTACTTCCCAAATACCGCGGGCCATCCCCGATTCAGTCAGCTTTAATGAATGGCGAAAAGGAAACCGGGGTTAGTATAATGTTGATTGACGCAAAAATGGATCACGGCCCGATTTTAACCAAAAAAACGATTCAGATTGATAAAGATGACACTTACCCTGTTTTGGCTAAAAAACTCGCCGGAATGGCTTCCACAATGCTTATAGAGGCCATAGAAAGTTATGTGGCCGGTAAAATAATATCTCAACCTCAAAATGACAAATTAGCCACTTTTTGCCAGTTTTTAACCCGCGAAGACGGCCGAGTTAATTTTAATAAAACCGCGCCGGAAATTTATAATCAATATCGCGGGTTAGCGCCATGGCCTGGCGTCTATGTTGAAATAAAAAATGAAAAACTAAAAATGAAAAACTATCGGCTAAAACTTCTTAAAATAATAACCTCTGACAAAATGATTGATGTTGGAAAGATGGCTTTTGATAAGGACAAAATATTTATTGGTTGCAACGATGGCGCGATAGAAGTTTTGGAATTACAGTTGGAAGGAAAAAAGGCGATGAGCGCGAAGGATTTTATAAATGGAAATAAACAGTTAAATAATATGTCATTGCGAGGCGCGTAACGAAGTGAAGCGCCGTGGCAATCCCGTTGGTATTTTATATTTTGTTTATTTGTTGAGCATCATTGATGCTTATCAAAAACAACCTTCTTAAGACGATTATATTCCTCAACCGCCTGAATATTCGGAAATGATTTATACATAAAACTCGGCAGCCATTGGCTGATCCCCTTTCTTGTTCCAACTATTTTTTTATATAAAACATCAGGCGCCAATACGCCTGTTTTTTTATTAGCCAGCATCGTCAACCACAAATCCCAATCCTGAAAACGTTTTAAATTTCTATCCCAGCCAATCTTGGAAAAATCCTGTCTTCTAATTAGCGAGGTGGTGTCAATATAATTCACCTTTTTCAACAATTCCGGATCAAACCGATTACTTTTTATTTTCTTCCAACCAAAACGAAATTGTGAATAAGCGTAACTGGCCGACGGATTATTTTGTAAAGTAATAAACATTTTTTCCAACATATTCGGCTTAGCTATGGTATCCGCGTCCCAAAAAATGACATAATCACCTTGACTAGCTTGAAACCCTCTATTTCTTGCCGCCGGCGATCCCAAATTTCGCTGATTAATTACTTGAAAATTTGGTAACTTGCGGATCAAAACTTGTAACTTATTTATAACCTCTTCAAAATTATCGGTACTGCCGTCATTCACTACAACAACCTCTAACGGTCGATAAATTTGATCACACACCGACTCTAAACAACGCCTTAAAGTATGGGCGTGATTGTAAACTGGGATAATAACAGAAATAAGAGGGTTTTTCGTGGACATCAATATTTATTTAATATTTTCTAAATATTTTTATAATATTTTTTTGATTTCCCTCTCCCATCTAAAATTCTCCTTCACCCACTCTCTCCCCTGTCCACCCATTTGTTTCGCGTACTCTTTATTTTTTAACAGCTCAATCAGATTGTTAGTCACTGCTTGTTCATTATTCACGTCAACTATCAAACCGGTTCGCATGTGTTTGACCCCCTCTTCCACCCCGCCTACTTGACCGGCCAAAATCGACCGGCCGCACGCCGAACTCTCCATAAACACTGTAGCCCAATCCTCTTCGGCCTCAGCGTCCGGATGAGTAAGTAAAACAAATAGATCGGCCAGTTTATAATATTTTAACAAATCCTCATTCGGAACAACACCAAGATAGCGAATAATATTTTGCAAATTATTTTTAGCAATCAAGTCAATAAATAACTGACGTTTCGGTCCATCACCAATGATAATCCAAACCAAATTGGGAACCTTAGCCAAAACCTTAGGTAAAATATGAATCAGACGCGGGAAACCCTTGCCTTCGGCTAAACGAGCGACAGTTAGCATCACTTTCTTACCTTCCAATGCCAGCTTGGCGCGCAAATCATCAATGGCCCCGGCTGCGATCTCGACAAAGAAATGTTCGCTTGGACAAGGATAAACGATTTTAATTGGCTTAGTAAAATTTTCAAATTGCCGATTAAATTGATCTTTTAGATATTGGCTATTAACGACAATTTCCTTGGCCAAAACGCTCAATTTTAATATTTTATTTTTACGCCAATTATTTTTCTTTAAATAATTAAAATCAATACTGTGTAAAAACAAACGATAATCAATCTTAATAATCTTTTTTATAAAATAACCCGCCAACCACGATTGGTGGTAAACGCCATGCAAATGAATTAAATCAACATTCTTCTGTTTAATTATTTGCCAGATCTCAAACAGCATCAGCCAACGGTTAAAACCGCTTCTGATAATCTTAAATTGCTGTTTGGCGTCAAAATCTTTCGCCAGGCGATCATTGGCTGTCAACACCAAAACATTGGCCGAACTATCTGGCCAGTGTCTGGCGATATTGAAAGTATAAGTTGGAATCCCGCCAACTTTAGGTGGAAAATCCTTAGTGATAATAAGTATTTTCATAGAAATAAAACTTAGTGATAATTTATCAACTCGCGAATATCTTTCCTTTAACTCTAAACAACAATTCCCTGTCCAATCCGCCGAATAAATAAACTAAAATAAAATAAATAATCGCTCCGATCGGAATCGTAAAAATAAAATTAATGAATAATGAAAGATAATAAACCGCCGCGGACATAATAGCGGCCGGCCAAAATGTCTGATTAAAATATTTAAAAATATTGGATAAAGAGATGTAAGACACGGCTTGCCGGCTAAAAAACAAACCTAACTGCGTTAAAATAAAACTAGCGGCCAAAGAAGCGGTGGCTGCGCCCAACACGCCATACTCATCTAACAGGATTAGATTTAAAATAATATTAAAACATAGAGTAAACCCCACCAAACCGGTCTGTATTTTTTGTTTATCAACCGCGTTTAACAATGCGCCATTGACATAGGTTAAAAAAACAAACACCAAACCAAAAATAACAACTTGAAGAGGCAAAATAGCGTTAGTAAAATCAGTTCCATAGACCAGCCAAATCGCCGGCTTAGCCAGAGCCAATATTCCGCCGCCTAACGGAAAAGCGATAAAGAATAAATACCGATATGATTTTTCAAACAATTTGGCTAATCCAATTTTATCGCCCGAGGCATATAAAGAACTAAAGACAGGAAAAGCGCTGGCCGCCAGAGCAATGGCGATAAAATAAAAAGCCGAACTGGTTTTATAAACCACCCCCCACAAACCCAAATCGCGAGCGGTTAAAATCTTAGACATTAACAATGAATCGCTAAAACTATACAAACGGGAAATAATACCGGCCAGAGCAAGAGGCCAAGCCATCAGTAAAAAGCCTTTCAGCAATTTCATGTCTAAATGAAACTTTGGCCGCCAATTGAATTGTTTATAAACAAAATAGGCGGAATACAGAACATTAAAAAAACTCGGAATAGTATATGCCAAAATCAGCCAGTATAATGGCAATCCGCCAAATAAAGCGATTGTGCCAATTATTAGAGTAATCAGTTGCGAAATGGCTATTCCGATGGATTCATAGATCAAATTTTTATGTGCCCGAAAAACAGCGTAAAAAACATTATGAATATTATCAAAAAACATGGTAATGCCAGAAAGATAAATCAAATTTTTCGTTAGTTCCGAATAGTTTAACAAATTGGCGCTAATAACAATTAATCCGTAAACCAAACCACCTAAAACCATTTTAGTTAACAGAATAGTGTTTAAATACTCAACTGCTTGACCGGCCCCTTTAGCCAACTCGCGGGTTAAAGCCGTCCCAAAACCAAGATCCGCCAGTACAATAAATACCAAGGTAAAAGTGATCGCG
>CAYHSR010000048.1:0-6186 GCA_964359335.1 uncultured Gammaproteobacteria bacterium
AGCTGGCTTTCTTTAATAATGGTGTCAACATGTTTATTTTGATCAGCTAAAATTTGCCGGATTTTTTCTTCAGTTTCATCGCCTGGCAGTTTTTGGCGGTTGTCGGTAATTTGTCTTAAATTAACTAAATTCAAACTATTGGTAATATCTTGCGCTTCAGTCGCTAAAATGGCGCCGTTTTTGAGTAGTTGATTGCAACCCATACCGGTAGCCGAGGTCAAATTATGGGGAATAGTAAAAACTTCGCGATTATAATCTAAAGAACAGCTGGCTGTGATCAGCGCGCCCGAAACCTGGGCCGCTTCTATCACTAAAGTTCCCAACGATAGACCAGCAATGATTCTGTTTCTGGCAGGGAAAGTATATTTGGTCGGTTCGGTTCCGGGTGAATATTCCGATAATATTGCTCCGCCATTAGCGAGAATCTGCTGGGATAATTTCCAGTTGGCGGCTGGTGTAATATTAGCGTTATTCGTTCCGGAGCCCAAAACCGCTATCGTTTTTCCTCCATTATCTAAACATGATTGGTGCGCGATACAATCAATGCCAAGCGCCAATCCACTGACGATGGTCATGCCTTGGCTGGAGAGCTCGCTGACGATTTTTTGGCAGGCGTATTTGCCATATGGTGTAAATTTTCTGGTTCCCACAACCGCCAAAGTTGGTTGTTGCAGAGGGGATAGATCGCCGCGGTAGAAAAGACAAAACGGCGGATCAATAATTTCCTTCAATAATCTCGGGTAATTTTTATCGGCCAAGGAAATTGTTTTAATTTCTTCTCGCTCTAAATTTGTCCGCATTTTTTCTAAATTGAATTTTTCTCGCCAGTCAATAAATTCCCCGGCGACACCTTCCTCCCAGCCTGCTTTTATTAAATCATAAACTTCTCCTTGCCAAACTTGATTTATATCACCAAAAAAAGTCGCTAATTTTCGGTAGCGGGCATAAGTGATTTTAGGGAAGTGAGCGAGAGCGGCGGAGTACATCATGGTAATTTTTTATGTAATCAACTTCATTATCTCCTCTACCGCCGCTTGTATTCCTTCTTTTAATTTCTTTTTTTCCAATAAACCAAATTTTTTTAAAATAAAAACAGCCGTATCTTGTCGATTCATTTTTTCATTGCCAACCCCGACTCTTACCCTGGTAAAATTTTTTGTACCTAAGCGCTGAATGATTGACTTGATCCCGTTGTGTCCGGCGTCGCTACGATCGGTTTGCACCTTTACCTTTCCCAGCTCAATATCTTTATCATCGTGGACGACAATCAAATCATTGGCTAAATTGAGATTATGATTCTTGACAGCGTAAGCTACTGTATAACCGGATTCATTCATAAAAGTTAGTGGTTTTAACAATCTAATTTGTTGTTTGTTAATTTCTGTTTTTAGATATAATGTTCTTGCTTTTTTATTTTCGTTCCATTGGGCATTATTCATTTTTAATTTTGTTTCACTTCCTTCAATAAATACATTATTCATGAATTCATCTAAAACCATCCAGCCAACATTATGCCTGGTTTTTTCATATTGTTTACCCGGATTACCAAGACCGACGATTAGTTTCATACTATTTTTTATGTTTTTTAATTTTAACCACAATCGGCGTGGCGTAAAAATTAAATTTTATTCGCAGTTCATTTTTGATAAATTGCACATAAGAACTATTTAACGAGGTTTTGGCTTTGACCGTGATCTGAAAAATCGGCGGATCAGTTGCCAATTGTTTTAGAGATAAAATTTCAGGAAAATTAACGCCCTTGCCGCGCGACGGCAGATGTTTTTTAATTAGTTGTTGCAGAAAGCGGTCTAAAGCATTGTTGGTTATTTCCGTAAATCTGGCCTGATAAGCCTTAATGATCTCTGGAAAAATTTGTTGCACGCGGTATTGGGACTTGGCGCTGATGAACAACAGCGGAGCGAATTTTAGATGCGGAAAGAAGTTATAAACCAATTCTTTAACCTGGTTTCTAAAGTGATCGTCATTGGCCTCAGCCATATCCCATTTATTGATTATTATTATCACACTTCGGCTATGTTCTTTCAATAATCCGCCTAATTGTTGATCCTGACTGGAGATTGGTTCAGTGGTATCTACCACCAATAATACCACATCAGCTTTGGTAATCATTTGGATGCTTTTACTTATTCCTTGCACCTCTAATTTTCCGCTTACCTTGGTTTTCCTTCTTATTCCCGCGGTGTCCACAAAAAGAATCGGCTGTTTTTCATATTCAACCAAAGTATCAAATGGTTCGCGAGTTGTGTGCGGACGATCGCTTACCACCACCTCTTGTTTACCGATCAAAGAATTAAACAAAGTGGATTTGCCGACGTTAGGTTTGCCAATTAAAGCCACCTTAATCGGTTTCAATTCTTTTATTTGTTTTGGGCGTTTGGGGAGCTTGTTTAATTGTTTGGTAATCATTTCCAATAATTCTCCCAAATTAGCGCCGTTCGCCGCCGAAACAGCCAATGGTTCACCCAAGCCTAGTTTTAGAAATTCATGTTCGTGCACGGAATTGTACCATTGGCGGCTATCCGCTTTATTAGCGACAAAAATTAGTTGTTGGCGATGGTTGTTTAACATTTTAATCAATTCTTTTTCTTGCGGTAAAATTCCGGCTTGAATATCGGTAATAAATAAAATTAGATCCGCTTCAGCAATGCCAATCTTGGTTTGGACGATAATTTCTTTTTCTAAAGGCACATTAGTATCAAAAGTTAATCCGCCGGTGTCCACCAGACGAAAGTTTTTTCCTCGCCATTTGACCAAACCGATATTTCTAGTTCGCGTCGTGCCTGGAATATCAGACACCAAGGCCGTTTGTTTTTCGGTTAAACGGTTGAACAAGGTTGATTTGCCAACATTAACTCGGCCGACTAAAGCGACAGTTGGCAAATTCTGATCAATTATTTTGGCAGGAGTGGGCATACAAAATTATTCTGATTACCATAATTATTCTAATTATTTTAAACAACGTCAAAATTTGAATTATAATTTTGTGTTTATTTTTTTATTTACTTTTCTATAAATGAAGTTGAAAATAAGTTTTTTTTATTTTGAGTTTGGGTATTGGTTATTGTTTAGGTTAATTATGGTAATTAGAATAATTAGAAATTGTTTCAATAGTCTTCTCCTAATATCACCAATATATCGGTCTGTGAATCATAAGTTGACTTTTCATTCTCGTCAGAGGCGGTACTAGTGGCGCTAGTATTACTACTAATATTGGTTTCAGTCAAATTAGAGATGGACAAGCTGGAGGTAGTACTTGTAGCTGTTGGCATCCATGTTGGCAGAGATGTGGTGGCAACGGCGCCAACTATTCTTTCCAGAGCTTGAATAAATCCGGTCTCTGTTTTCATATTCAAAATGTAAAGGCTGGTACTGGCCACTGGCCGATAGGCCGTATTGCCGATCTGGTAAATAGCAAAACCGCTATTTTCCAAATTTTGTTTGGCGCGGGCGGCTAAGCCGATTCGCCAAGTGCCGTTTTGAATTTCAATTTTAGTGGTTGGGAAAAGTAAATTGCTTGATGGGGTGGTCTTAAGAGTATAAATTGATGGCGTGCTGGTTGAGCTAAAAATGCCGTTAATGGCTTGTCTGATTAAATTAAAATTTTCGCCTTTTGGTGATAACAGATAAGCGCCATCATAACCGATTATATTTTGCAAAAAACCATTTGGACTGTCATCCAAGACCAAAGTTTTTATATTATCACTGTTGATGTCTTTGGCTAAACCGGCTAAATATAATATCTGGTTAAATTCTATATTAGTATTAATATTTTTTGACAATGAATCAATTATCTTTTTTATTTTAATCGGATTAAGATAGGTGTTGGCGGAAAGTATTTTTTCTTTAACCGCGGCGATCACTAACTGCTGTCGGCGGGCGCGGGCAAAATCCGAACCCTCACCATTGTTTCCATGACGGGAACGGGTAAAAATTAAGGCGCGCTCCCCGCTCATTTTTTCTTTTCCTTTGTTAAATGTAACTGTCTGATAACCGTAATCATTGGTCGGATATGAATAATCCACAAAAGAATTAGGTACGTCAATTTCCACACCGCCGACGATTTCAATAATTTCTTTGAAAGCCGTGAAATCCACTACTAGAAAGTAGGGCAGATCAATTTTTAAATTTTCGGCAAATGTCTGGCGGGCGAATTCTCCGCCATAGCCGCTTTTTTTCATCTCGCCATAAGCATGAGCGTGGTTTATTTTGGTCCAGCCATAGCCGTCTATTTTAGCGGCTAAATCGCGTGGCACGGAAATCATTGCCACTTCGTTGGTGCTTGGTTTGAGTGACAAAATTATATTAGTATCGCTCAAATATCCGCCGTCATGGTTTTCTCCGCCAATCCCCAGTATTAGAATATTGATTCGATCGGTTGCTTGTCCGGCCATCACTTTATTCGGCCGAAAGAAAAAATTTTTTATTGTATCCAAAAATCCGCCGGTTGGCTGCAGAGTCAGTTGGTGATACTCATTGGCATTACCGGTCCATTTGGCGAGAGTATAATATCGTACTAGAGAAAAAGCGCCGAAAATCAAGATTACCGCCAATCCTGGTATTAAATAAAACAAAAATGACCGCTTCTGTTTGTTTTGGGCTGGCAGTGGTATTTGATCATTGTTGGTTTGATATTCCTGCCAACCATGAATACGACGCGGGCGCAACAAGTTGATGTCCGGTTGATTCATAACTATAGATCGATAGACAATTTAAAAATTATAACGTAAGAATATCATAATTTAGAATTAAACACAACTTGAATTTGCGCCGTTTTTATGTTATGATAATTTTTAATCGGATAGTGGAATCAGAACTAGAATTGATACGGACTCATAGCTCAGCCGGTTAGAGCGTACGGTTCACATCCGTAAGGTCAGAGGTTCGAGCCCTCTTGGGTCCACCAATTTTAATTATATAAATTATCACTATGTCCACAAACTTATCTAAACAAGAGGCCAATATTGGCGACATTGTTTATCAATGGCAGATAAGAGAATACGAACCACAGGAGAGAAATCGGCGCTGGTATTTGATTATGGGAATGGTCGCGGCGTTCTTGGTTGTTTTTGCCGTTTGGACAGCTAACTATCTGTTTATTTTGGTGGTGGTATTGTTTAGCATTATCATGATGTTGCATGGAGCGCAATCGCCGTTAGAAATTAATTTTGTCATTACCAAATTAGGCATAGTGGTTGGCAATCGATTTTATAAATATTCTGAATTGCAAAATTTTTGGATTATTTATAATCCTCCAGAGGTCAAGAATTTATATTTTGGTTTTGATAAATTTTTTAAACATCGCCTCTTGGTGCCATTGCATAATTATGATCCGCGACCTATCCGAGAGCATCTGTCGCAGTATGTGGACGAGGACTTAGAACAAGAAGAAGAGCCGTTTTCCGACCGCATCGCCCGTCTATTTCGTTTGTATTGATTTTTTAGCGTGATTGTGTTAGTTTGTGGGTAATTAAGCACTCGTCGTTTCACCCTTCGGGTGACCACCCGTAGGGTGGCAACAGGAAATATATTGCACCCGTCGTTCAACGGATAGGACATTGGCCTGCGAAGCCGAAAATTTAGGTTCGATTCCTAACGGGTGCACGTATTTTGGCTTATTTTAGTATAAATTTGGTATAAATCAATTGACAAAAGATTTTTTTTGTGTTATGATATTTGGTTTTGTGATATAATAATAGATATTAAATTAATTTTAAATTTATGGAAACAATCAAGTATGTTCCAGAAAGTCATAAAAATATAAAGTCGGTAGATAGAGAATTTATTCAAAAACAATCAACAGGCAATGTCGCAAAACCCCAACTGCACACAGGCGATGTTATTTTTCCAATTGATTCGCCAGATAATAAAGATAATATTATAGAGATAGAGGCGATCTCGCAAGATGATTGGGATAATTTGGAGAGTCAAAAAGAACTTCAGGCCAGACCGAATGATTATGATAGAACGATTGCTAAGGAGCAAGTTTTGGCGCGGCAAAGCGGTATCAAAAGCTACCGTTTACAAGAATTAGAGGCCATAAATAGTGATATTAAAGGAGTTTTAGATGATAATCAATTAGAAAATATTGGTGCTAAATCTTTGGATAGTGTGGCATTTTTAAATATTAATCAATTACGTCAAAGAGAGAACACTATAAAAAATGAA
>CAYHSR010000049.1:0-6051 GCA_964359335.1 uncultured Gammaproteobacteria bacterium
GATAGAGTCGCTGATCCATAAGATACAGAAAGATATAAAAAACCTTGGAGAAAATTTTGACCTTGCGCCTTCAAGCATAATATTAAGCACACTAGAACAGGAATTAGCAGGAGAGATAGGCAGAGAATCAAGGCTTTTGGATACCCTGAATAATTTATGCCGCGGTATAATCGTAAACTCCTGCACTGATAAATTATTATCGGCATGTCGTCCACCATTTAAAATATTCATCGTTGGAACTGGCAAACGAAAATTCTTTTCATTAATTTTATAAGCCGACCTGATAAAATGATAAAGCGGAATATTATTGACTTTAGCGGCCGTTCTGGCGCAAGCCAAAGATACGGACAACATAGCATTAGCGCCCAACTTGGATTTATTCGCCGTACCATCTAAAGTCAACATTGTTTGATCAATTTTCTTTAAATCATCAACCGCAAAACCTTGTAAAGCCTGATTGATTATGGTGTTGACATTTTTTATTGCCTTTAAAACCCCTTTGCCGCCATATCTCTTGCCGCCATCGCGCAATTCTAGCGCTTCGTGCGTACCGGTGGACGCGCCGGACGGCACTTTAGCCACAGCAAACAAGTCATTTTCCAAAATAACCTTGGCCTCCACGGTCGGATTGCCACGCGAATCCAATATTTCGCGCGCGATAATTTGTTTTATTTTCATATTCGTTGAATTGCTAAATGGTTAAATTGTTAAATGGTTAAATTGTTAAACCGGCGACTTACCTACATATTTTTATAACAATTTAACAGTTTAACAGTTTTGCAGTTTTGCAGTTTTGCAGTTTTGCAGTTTATCCCATTATACCAAAAATTCTCCCACTTAACAAATGTACCAAAAACCCCGCATTAGCGGGGTTGAGTAATAAAACAATAATAAAAAATTATTTGATCTCGTAAACCACATTAACATTCATTTCTACGTCACTGCTGCCACCGGCAATGCTGGAAATTTCACTTCCTCGACCTAAACCTTCGGCCAAACTATTCGCTACTGGATAATAACCGCCTTTACTGCTCTCATACTCGCCATACGAGACGGCCTGACCTAAATTGACACCCAAATAATGAGCGATGACTTTGGCCTTTTTATTAGCATCAGACAAGGCCTTTATTCTGGCTTGGGATTTTAAATTGTCATTATCATCCATGGTAAAACTCAAACCGCTAATCTGATTAACGCTATATTTGCCAGCCAAAGATAAAATATTTTGTACATTGTTTAAATTCCTAATTTTGACAGTAAGTTTATTGGTAACTTGATATCCCAAAAATTGTTTACCGCTATTGGTATAATCATACGCCGGAAAGATGGAATAATTGCTTTGCATGTCTTTTTCGTCAATTTTCATCTTTTTCAAATCAGCCATAATCGCGTCCATAACTTTTTTATTAACCGCCTGAGCTTGGCCGATATCAGTACTGGTATTGGTATAACCGATTGTAGTAACCGCGATGTCATTGCTGCCATTTATCTTGCCATAACCGGCTACGGAAATGGTTCGCTCCTGTTTTGGCGCTAAGCCGATATAATGATTTTGTTTTAAATTATTATTTATTAAAGTTCCGATATAAAAAATTAAATAAACTAATAATATTCCGCAAAAAACCCGCGCTAAAGCGCAACCAAAATTTTTCGTCTGTCCATAACTTTTAAATAGCGAATGACAACAACCGGCTGAAGTTTTTAGATCGGCTGTTTTAGTTTCAACCGTATTAACCGAACCAGGTTGAAAAGCGGATGTTTTTTTGATTGGCATACTCATTGAAGTTAAAAATTAAACTAAAAGTATTATAGCACAAAAATAACCAAATGAAAAACTAATAATGAAAAAAGAATAATTATGGATAGCAATATTCTAAAAAAAATCATTTGTCTCTCACAGCATCCACCCCTGGCAAATTCTTCCCGGCCAAAAATTCCAACATCGCTCCACCGCCGGTGGATACCAAATCTATATCAGACATTAAATTTAATTTTTGCAATATTTCAACTGTTTCTCCTCCGCCGCAGACACCAAACGCTCGTCCTTTAGAACGACTGGCGACTAAACGAGCGATTGAATTGGTGCCAAACTGAAATGGCGGTTGTTCAAAATATCCCATCGCACCGTTCCAAATCAACGTTTGCGCGGACTTGATATGGCGCGCGTACAGCTGAACTGTTTTCGGCCCGATATCCATAATTCCCCAATTACCAACTACCTTAAATTTGCGATTAAAATCCAAAACCTGGTGTTTTTTTCCGTCCAAAGCGCCAATGACATAATCAGTTGGCAAAATTACTTTTTTGCTCTCACAAAATTTTAAAATAGAGGTTTTAAATTTTTTATCAATTAAAGATTTGCCAACCTTATATCCTTTAGCCCACAAATAAGTATTGGCTATACCGCCACCTAATAATATCTGAGTGGATTTTGGCAATAAATTTTCCAAGACCGGAATTTTGGTTTCCATTTTCGCCCCGCCCAAAATAACGACCAACGGTTTAATCGGCTTAGCTAAAACCTTTGTTAAACCGGCAATTTCATCGGCCAATAATAATCCAGCGTAAGTTGGTAGATATTTAGCCACGCCGGAAACCGAAGCTGACGCGCGATGCGCTACACCAAAGCCATCCAAAACAAAATAGTCAGCCAAACTAGATAACTGTTTAGCCAAATCGTCAGAGTTTTTTTCCTCGCCCTGATAAAAACGAATGTTTTCTAACATGGCGACATCACTATTCGTGACTCCTCGCGATGACAGATTAAAGATACCTATTTTTCTTGCCAAAACATTTTCTAAATAATCCCGCACCGGTTTTAAAGACAATTTTGGCACAACTTTACCATCAGGTCTTCCAAGATGACTTACTAAAATTATTTTCGCGCCTTTGGTTAAAAGATATTCAATTGTCGGCAAACTCTTTTTAATTTTAAAACCATCGAGAATTGTACCATTTTTTATCGGAACGTTAAAGTCGCACCGAACCAGAACATATTTGTCCTTTAATTGTTTAATATTTTTAATGCTTTTAATTCGCATAATAAATAATATATTTTTGTATTAAGTATTCAGTATTATGGGAGAGAATATTTGAACGTTTTTTTCTTAATACATGATTCATTCAATCAACCTGTTATATTCCGCCTGATACGGCCAAACATATTTTTCTAAACTCCATTTTACCAAATCACGACATTCTTCAAACCGCGATTCATTATCCTTGGAATTAAGCACAGCGCAAATGATTTCCCGGCCTGTTAAATTTTTAAAACTGGACACAAAATTATAACCTGCATCTTCTATAAAACCGGTTTTACCTGCGATTTTTTCAGCAGTAAGATTATGAGCGACCCAGCGAGTCAATAGCCAATTGGTGCTATAGACGCGGCGAAATTTATCTTTGTCCAATGGTTTTATAAAATATTCCGGCAATTGCAAAGTATTATAAATTTTTTCAAACCGCAAAACCTCTTTTAGCATAAAAATCGTATCTTTAACGTTGCCGACATTATTGGCTGATAAACCGGTCGGCTCGGTAAATTTTAGCGAATTCAAATTAAGCTCACCTGCTTTTTTATTCATTAAAATTACAAATCCGTCCGAACTGACACCGGAGTGGCGTACCAAAGCCTGGAGCGCGCGATTGGACGATCCAACAAGCGCGGCATGCCATAAATCCTCTAAACTATATTGTTCGCCATCATTAACCACATTATCACCGTTACCGTCAACTGACTCAATCGTGGTGGTAGCTTGCCAATTGATATTGCGTTCCAACAAAACCAAAGCCGACATGAGTTTAGAAATACTGGCCAAGGGACGGACGGTTTCACTATCTTTGGAAAATAAGATTTTATTAGAACGAGAATCAATCACCATGGCGGAAAAGGCGGACAATTTGCCGGTAAATGTCCTGTTGTCTATAGCTAAAGGAGTAATTGACTGACTTTGAGGCAATCCAATACTGATATCCCCGCCAAGCGCGCTACCGGCCGCTTTGGCAGTTTGATTAACAATGCTCACTGGAATATTGAGGTCGTTATTGGAATAAAACTTTAAAGGCATGACAAATACCAAAATAATACCTGTAGTAATTAGGATGGCGGGCAATAAAAAATTAATTTTCTTTAATAGAATATTGAGCATGAATTAAAAGCGCTAAATTTATAATTCTTCATTGGTCAAATACGGATGTTTATGCAATTGCGCGTAATCCGGCAGATCTTCAACGCTATTCAAGCTAAGATAGCGCAAGTAATCCATTGTTATTTCAAAAGACGGCAATAAACCATTCAGATCAGTTTCTTTAATCAACCCGCGCAACTGCAAATTTCTGATAATCAAGCCGCAATTAACACCGCGGATTTGTTCTAATTCCGGTTTGGTAATCGGTCCGCAATAAGAAATAACGGTCAACGTTTCCAACTGCGGACGGGTCAATTCACCTGACACTTCGGCTTTAACAAAACTCTCAGCGATTTCTTTATTATAAGGATTGGAAACCATTTGATATTCATCATTATTTTTTAGAATCACAATCCCCGAATTCGGATTATTATATTTGGTTTGCAATTCCAATAAAACCGATTCTATTTCTTTAATTTCCGTTTTTAACACTTTGGAAATCTTTTTTAGAGCAACCGGTTTGGAAGCTACAAAAAGGATTGATTCTATTTTGGAAAACATAAATTTTTATGACACACACTAAATCCGTTCCACTTCCATATCCGCGAAACTATTGATCTGTCTTACCATTATATCTTTTTTTTTCAATAAATCCAAAATCGCTAAAAAACTGACGATTATTTCCGTGCGATTTTTAGAATCATTTAATAATTTTATGAAACTAAATTTTTTATTTTGTTTTAAAATTGCCATAATATTATCAATCGTCTGTTTAATAGAGACGGCGTGATCAATTGTCGCCTCTGGCAACGGCTGGATCGGTTTAAGTCGTTTCAATAATTGTTCAAAACTGATCTTAAGATCTTCCACGCGCGCGTTCCGAGGAACAATAAAATCGGACATTTTAAGAGGCGACTCATCGCGGCCATAGGCAATTCTATCCCGCTTCCACAAATTCTGAATGTTCACACTGGCGTCAACATAGGTCTTATACATTTTAAGTTGATCAGTCAGAGTTTGACCGCTCTCTTCCTCATCCGGATATAAATATGGTAATAAATTTTTTGATTTTAAATAAATCAACTTAGCGGCTATTACCAAAAAATCAGCTAATTCAGATGAGTGGTTTTTTTCTAACTTATCTAAATAAGCAAAAAATTGTTCCGTGACTTGAGACAATGAAATTTCGGTGATGTTTAATTCTTGTCGCTCAATCAGTTGAAGAAGAAGGTCAAGCGGGCCTTCGAAATTATTTAGTTTTGACATGATTAAAAATTATGCATTATTCTGTATTCATTTCTTATGCTACGGCGGAGTTAATTGTAAATCGATTCGATTCAAATCACGCGGAAACAAAGTGGCCTTTTTAATATTATCTACGCCTAACAACTTGGCCGTCAAACGTTCTAAACCAATTGCCAATCCCCCTTCTGGCGGCATGCCATATTGAAAGGCCTCCAAATAAAATTTAAACTTTTCCGGATTCAATCCCCATTTTTTAATATTGTTTACCAATTGAGTATAATTATTTATACGTTGACCGCCAGTAGTAATTTCCACGCCCCTAAACAATAAATCAAAACTTTTAGTAAACTCGGGATTGGCTTCGTCAGGATAAGTATAGAGCGGACGTTTGACCGTCGGATAGTGAGTTACAAACACAAAGTCAGACTGAAATTTACTTTTTACATAATCACAAATAAATTTTTCCTCGTTTGGTTCCAAATCCGGCTCAGTCGTATGATCAATGCCAATTTCCCGCTTGATTATTTCCTGAACTTCGCGCAACTTATAGACTGGAACATTATCAGGCAATTCAGGTTTAACAAAATTCCATAATTTTAGTTCAGCGCCGACAGTTTTTTCTAGATAAACAAGTAGATATTTCAAAAATTCTATTTCCAAATTTATTATATCAAGATGA
>CAYHSR010000050.1:0-5946 GCA_964359335.1 uncultured Gammaproteobacteria bacterium
GGCGCAAAAGGATGAGTATTTTAAGCAGGTTTTGAACAGCGGGGATTTGAATTTATGCGACGGATTTGGATTATTTTTAATCTCTAATATTAAACGGATTCCTGGCATTGATTTTATGATAGAAATATGTAAAATCGCGGAAAAAGAGGGAATGGGGGTGTATTTATTGGGGTCGGGAAGTGTTGAAGTGGTTAAAAAAACTGTTGAAAATTTACAAAAACAATTTCCTAAACTCAAGATCGCTGGCTATGATCAAGGCGCGAGTTATATTTTAGATAAAAATAATCACCAGCTAATCTATGACCCAGTGGAAAATAATAAAATTTTATATAAGATAAATAGTTTTAGACCAGACATTTTATTCGTGGCTTTTGGCCATAACAAACAAGAAAAATGGATTCATAAAAATTTAAACAAATTACCGAGTGTAAAAATAGCTATGGGTGTTGGTGGCGCTTTTGATTATCTTTCCGGTTTTGTGAAGCGCGCGCCTTGCTGGATGCGTAAATTTGGGTTAGAATGGATGTATCGGTTAATTAAACAACCTACGCGTTTTAAACGTATTTTTAATGCCACGCTAAAGTTTCTTTGGTTAATTTTGAATAATAAATAATATTTATGGTAATCAAAACCCGTTTTGCGCCCAGCCCAACTGGCTACTTACATATTGGCAATTTACGCACAGCCCTTTATTCGTATTTATTCGCTAAACAAAATAACGGTAAATTTTTGTTGCGCATAGAAGATACTGATCGCAAGCGTTACGTGGCTGATGGTGTTACAAATATTCTAAAATCTCTTTATTGGGCTGGCATCGTGCCGGACGAAGGAGTAAAACTGGATTGTGGATCAACAGGGGAGTACCAAGTAATACAAGCAGGCAATAACGGTCCATATATTCAATCAGAACGATTAAATATTTATAAAAAATATGTTGATGAGCTTATAGAAAAAGACCATGCTTATTATTGTTTTTGCACCTCAAAACGATTAGCCGAGTTGCGTGAATATCAACAAGATAAAAAATTGCCTACTGGCTATGATGGTCAATGCCTAGAAATAAATATAGAAGAAGCTAAAAAAAGAATTTTAACTGGTGAAAAATATGTGGTACGGATGAAAATGCCAAAAATTGGCGAAATTGTTTTTAAAGATTTAATTCGCGGTGAAGTAAAAATTAAAAATGAATTAGTTGATGATCAGGTTTTGTTAAAATCTGATGGTTTTCCAACCTATCATCTAGCGGTAGTGGTTGACGACCATCTAATGGAAATCACTCATATTATTCGCGGCGAAGAATGGATAAGCAGCGTACCTAAACATATTCAATTATATAAATATTTTGGCTGGGAGGTGCCGCAGATGGCCCACTTGTCTTTGCTTTTGAATTCAGATAAATCAAAGTTAAGCAAACGCCAAGGCGATGTAGCAGTAGAAGATTATATTAAAAAAGGATATTTGCCAGAAACAATTGTGAATTTTATCGCTTTTTTGGGCTGGAATCCGGGTGGCGATAAAGAGTTATTTACTTTAGATGAATTAATTAAAGAGTTTAGTTTGGAAAAGGTTGGAAAATCCGGCGCAGTTTTCAATTTGGAAAAATTGGACTGGTATAGTACACAACACATCAAGGCGACGGATTTAACCGAATTAACCAATAAATGCCTGCCATTCTTGGAAAAAGCCGGATTTAAAAATGAAAAATTTGATTGGTTGAAAAAGGTAGTTAATTTGGAAAAAGAAAGGATTTCTAAATTAAGTGATTTACCGGACGCAATTAGGTTTATTTTTGAATTACCCAATTATGATAGTAATTTGTTAGTTTGGAAAAAATCAATTGCCCAAGAAACCAAGAATAACCTGATCAAATTAAAAGAATTTTTGAACACAATTAGTGTACAAGAATGGAATTTGACGACACTACAACAAAAAGTAGGTGAGTGGATTAAGACATCCAATCTAACCAACGGAGAGGTGTTGTGGCCCATAAGAGTGGCTTTGTCAGGACAACAAAATTCTCCCGGACCATACGAAATTGCTGATGTCTTAGGCAAAGAAAAAACCATAGAAAGAATTGAATTAGCCATTAGTAAACTGTAAAAAAATAATGAAGCGAATATTTTTAATCTCAATTCTAATATTTTCTTTAATCCTGCGACCGAATCTGATCGCGGGTGGTTTTGTTTTGGCCTCAACTCAGCAAGAAATAGATGCTCTAAACAAACAAATATCTGAACACAAAGAAAAAATAAAACAATTACAAGACAGTATAGACGGTTATAAAAAGAACATTGAACAAAAAAAATTAGAGGCCGTATCTTTATCTAATCAATTAAGCATTCTGAATAATCATTTATCTCGCTTACAGGCCGATATTTCTTTAACCGATGAAAAAATTAAAACTACTCAATTGGAAATTGATTCTTTAGATTTCAGTATTGAACAAAAAGAAAAAATTGTGAGCAGACAAAGACAACTAATCGCCAAGATGCTGCGCGATATTGACAAAGAACAAAATAAAAACTACTTGGAAGTCCTGCTAACCAATAAATCACTATCCGAATTCTATAACCAAATTCAATACAAACAAACCATCTATCAGGACTTGGGCCAAACAACTAAGGGTTTGCGTTTAGCTAAAGAGGATTTGCAAGCCAAAAAAATCCAAAATGAAAAATATAAAAAGGAGCAAGAAGACTTAAAAATTAAACTGTTGGCGCAACGACGCGATTTTCATGGACAAACGGAATATAAAACTGGCTTATTGGTACAGACAAAATCATCTGAATATACCTATCAGACTATACTGGCTAATTTAAAACAACAATACCAACAGACCGATAATGAAATCCGATCTTACGAACAGGCCGTGCAAAAAAAATTGGCCGACCAAAATAAAATTCCCAAAACCTCGGATGTTAGCACTAATTTTATTTGGCCGACCAATAGCCGCTACATAACTTCCTATTTTCATGATCCGGAATACCCTTATCGTCATGTGTTTGAACACAGCGCCATTGATATCGGAATAGGACAAAGAACCCCGCTCTATGCCGCCGCTTCCGGTTATGTGGCCGTAGCGCGCGCCTGTTACAGTTCTAGTTGCTATGCCTATACTTTAATCGTCCATACCAGTAATCTTTCCACACTTTACGGCCATATGAGCGATATTGTTGTTTCAGTTGACCAATTTGTCAATCAAGGCGATTTGATTGGCTATTCCGGCGGCACGCCCGGCACGATTGGCGCTGGCCCGTTTGTTACTGGCCCGCATCTACATTTTGAGATCCGAGCCAGCGGCATTCCTGTTAATCCTTTAAATTATTTACCATAAACGTGGCATTTATCCACCGCTATGAAATTTTTTATGCACCTCTCGCAGGTATTTATTTGTTACATGCGTATATACTTGAGTGGTGACAATATTTTTATGTCCCAAAAGTTCTTGTACAGAGCGTAAGTCAGCTCCTTTTTCTAATAAATCGGTCGCGAAACTATGGCGCAAAGTGTGTGGAGTTGCTTTAACAGGCAAACCGGCCATAATGGCATATCTTCTAACCAATCGTTCCACTGATCGAGGGGTCAAACGTTTTTCGTTATCCTTATCCGCTCGGTGATAATTAACAAATAGGGGAGCGTTAAGATCATTGACGCGAGTTTTTAGATATTTGACTAACCACTCCAAAGCGCGCGATGAAAAATAAACCGCCCGAATATTACCGCCTTTGCCGGAGATGCTAAGTTCGGTATCTTTAATTTTGGCATTGGTAATATTTTGCGCGTCAAAGTCATCCAGATTAAGCGACGTTAATTCTGATACACGCATGCCAGTAGAGAAGAGTACTTCCAAAATTGCCCGATCGCGCAAACCGGAATTTGTCTGAACATCAGGCATAGACATTAATTTGGCCACTTGGACAAATTTTAAAAATTTAATTTTTTTATCACTTTCGGTTAATTTCGGCAAATTTATTTTATTACTTGGCAAGGCCTCAATATCCTTTTGCGCGAAATAATTAAAAAGGGCGCGCAAAGCAATCAAGTAATAACTCTGGGTGGTTTTTTTGATATAAAGGTGGTGGTTTATGTCCTTTTTTCTGGATAAAAATAACCGATAATCCCAAATGTGTTTAACGGTAATTTGGTGCGGTTTAATCTCGGTCAGTTGATTAATCTTTAACCAATCAGTGAAAGTTTTAAGAAAATTATGATAGTTATGAGTAGTAATCGGGGAGAGACCTTTTTCCACCTCGCAATACTCCAAAAAATCGTTGATTTGCTTGTTTATTGATAAATTAGATTTTTTCATATCTGGCATAGTTCGCTTAATCTATATTATACGACATTAATAATATCTTACAATGAGACGTCAGAATTGTCAAATTATTTCCAATATATTCTGTCCCCTGCTCTTAAATCAATATACTCCAATGGTTTTTCGTTATTTAAAATAACTTTTAAATTTTTCAATTGCTGCTCCATGCTCACCTTGAAATCTACCAATAAATCCCAACGGTTGGTGGTGACAACTTTTAGACCGCCATCAATATATTCCAAAACGAAATATTTTATCTCGCCATATTTTAACTGCTTAAATTTTTGCTCCAATTCTACCACATACAAAACTAATTCCGGTGGAATGATTACCTTGCTATTTCCAACATTGATATGATTGAATCGTTTATCGTACAGCAAAGGAAATTTACCATAGGCCGCTTTGATTAAAACATTGTTGGGTATATGCACTTTAACTGTGGTTGTTACATTCACGGCTAAGCCGTCTATTTCCGTCGAGGTGGTGGTAGTAGAAACTTCCCGTAAAATAAAGTCCGAATCGTTCAAATGGCGTAAAAATTTTATTGCCTGACCGGATTCATCGACCAAATAATATGATTGGCCATTGTCGTAAAGCAGAGAGGTCTTTTTTTCTTCTAAATTTATTATCAATTTATCTGGAAATTGTTTTCGCGCGGTTAATTTTTTGATGGCAAATTGATTTAATAAATCATCATAAATTTGATTTGTATCAATAAAAAAGTAATTATTACATGGCCAATAATGACACTTTTGCCAACGTCCTTTAATAAATTCCGATATTTCTTGATATTTTATATTTTCTAAACCCTTAACTTCTAATTTATCAACTTTAAAAAAAGGAAAATAGAGCAGTAAAATAAACCACACAATTAAAACCAAGAAAAAGATAAATAGTTTAAAAATGAAGGTCAATTTTCTTTTTTGCGGACGATTCTTTTTGAATGGATTGGCGCTGAAACGTTTGTTTGGCGCGACAGCCGCGAATGATAATCTTTTGTTCTTTCTCCTCTGACGCCAACGCAAAAAATGGCTCCAACGGGATTGGTGGGGTTGATATTTTTTAAAAATATGCGCAGAAAGCTGCCGTCGCATAGAAATTATGTATCTGTCGTTACAATTCTAAGTAATAATGGATTAATCCTGTCCACTATTTCATAATTAATTGTCCCGGTCCAATCAGCCATTTCTTCCGCAGTTATCATTGTCTCTCCCTGTTTGCCAATTAAGGTGGCTCTATCCCCTACTTTAACACCACCACTAACCAAGGTCGCATCCACCACTGTTAAATTCATACACACTCGGCCCAAAATCGGACAACGTTGGCCTTTAATTAAGACCTGTCCCCTATTGGACAGTGAGCGAGGCAGGCCGTCCCAATAACCAACCGATAAAATGGCCAATTTAGTTGGCCGCTGAGTGGTATAGGTGCCGTCATAACTAATTTTTGTACCGGTGGGCACTTGTTTAATTTGAATTATCTTAGAATGCCACGATAAAGCCGGTCGTAAATTTATTTTATTTTTTGTCCGGTCGGATGGATACAGGCCATACAAACTAATTCCAAAACGGATCGCGTTAAAATATGATTTGGGAAATAAAATTAGCGCGGCCGAACAAGTTAAATGTTTA
>CAYHSR010000051.1:0-5878 GCA_964359335.1 uncultured Gammaproteobacteria bacterium
GAATTTTGGATGATGGATGCCGAAGCCGCTTTTGTGGAGCACGAAGAGAATTTAAAGATTCAAGAGGGATTAGTTAAATATATTGTTAAATATTGTTTAGAGCATTGTCAGACCGAATTGGCGGTTTTGGAACGCAACCAGGAGCCATTGCAAAAAATTTTAGATCAGCCATTTAAACGATATACTTACGATGAAGCTATTGTTCTGCTTAATGCATTGGGATCTGACATTAAATATGGAGAGGATTTAGGCAATGATGACGAGGGGTTATTAACACAAAATTCCGAGGTGCCGGTGTTTATAGAAAAATGGCCTAAGAGTATTAAACCATTCTATATGAAGCGAGATCCAAATAATTCTGATTTGGTTTTGAATGATGATTTAATTGGTACCGAGGGTTCAGGTGAATTGATTGGCGGGAGCCAGCGTGAAGATGACTACGATTTGTTATTAGAACGGATAAAATGCGCTGGTTTGCCGGTGAGTGATTATGAATGGTATTTGGATTTGAGAAAATATGGCAGCGTGCCACATAGCGGTTTTGGCATTGGACTTGAGCGCACTGTTCGTTGGATTGCCAATGTGGAGCATATTCGTGAGTGTATACCGTTTCCAAGAATGATTACCAGATTAAGACCCTAGTTGGGATTGACCAATGAGTATTATTATAATATACTTTTTCATACATGTAATTTGTATAGCCATTAATTTGGAAAGAGTATTTGCGGAAAAAAGCCCGGGTGGCGGAATTGGTAGACGCGCACGACTCAAAATCGTGTGGGGAAACTCATGCGGGTTCGATTCCCGCCTCGGGCACCAAAATCTGACTTTCAGAAAATAGTTTCGAGCCGTACGGTAAAGATACACCAATTATGAATATATTTTTTGACTTATTAATTTTAATTTTGCTTGTAATAACTGCTGTCCCAGCAGTTATATTGTTGCATTATGCGTTTAAAGTTAAAAATAGTTGGGAATTTAGACATAGAAAAATCGTTATGGCCATTTCGATTTTTTTATTATCCTGTTTTTTATTAATTATTTATGGCAGTTTTGTTGAGCCGAAAGTCATCGTGATTAATAAAATAGTAATTGACTTGCCAAAAATAACTAAACCTATAAAAATCGTTTTAATAGCCGATACTCAAGTTGGTCCTTATAAAAAAGACGATTTTATTAAAAGAGTGAGCCAGAAAATTAATTCTTTAAAACCGGATTTGGTCTTAATGGCCGGTGATCAGGTTAACAACAGTGGAAATTTTGACGGGGATATAAAATATTTAGATGGTTTTAAATATTTGGATAAAAATATTCCAATTTTTGCCATTCACGGCAATCATGAATATGGCGTTAGCGACGGAGCTTCGTTTTATGATCCTAATTATCGTTTGCCTTATTTAGCCGATCAGACCAAAATTAAAATGGAACAGCTTGGGATTACATATTTAGTTAACGAGCTAAAAACTTTGAAGATTAATGATCAGGCATTTAATTTATTTGGCGGAGATGAATTTTGGGCGCAGAAATTGGATCTGTCGGTTTTGCGGAAACGCAGTAATAATTTGCCGACAATTGCTTTAATTCACAATCCATCAGCAATTTTTGATGTAGCTGGTAATCAAGTTGATTTAATGCTTTCCGGTCACACGCACGGCGGACAAATTCGTCTACCATTTATCGGTCCGTTGATAAAAGTGAGTTCTGATATACCGCGCGCTTGGCATCAGGGTTGGGTTTATTATAAAGATGTAAAAATGTTTGTCACGAGCGGGGTAGGCGAGACTGGCGTGCGAGCGCGTTTGTTCACACCGCCGGAGATTGTGTTGCTGACGATACGATAAATTTGTGTTATAATATACATGTTGTATGATTTATGTTTTGTGTTTCAGATTCTATGGGTAAAATAATTGCCATTGTTAATCAAAAAGGCGGTGTGGGCAAGACCACGACAGCCATAAATTTAGCCTCGGCTTTATCAGATACTGGCAAGTTTGTATTGTTAGTCGATTTAGATCCACAAGGAAATGCCACCTCTGGCTTGGGGATTGACTATCAAAATTTATCTCAAGGATTATATCATAGTTTATCCGGCCAGGCTCGCTTGCACGATATTATCCAAAATACCGCCCATGCTGGCTTGCGAGTCGCGCCGGCCACCCAAGATTTAGCCGGAGCATCCGTGGAATTGGTGAATGAAACAAATCGAGAGAGTAAATTATTGGATGTTTTAAGCGAGGTACTGCATGCCTATGACTATATTATAATTGACTGCCCGCCGTCATTAGGGATTTTAACTTTAAATGGTTTATTTGCCGCTGATCATATTTTAATTCCGGTTCAAGCCGAATATTACGCCCTAGAGGGTTTAGGACAATTATTACGTACCATCCAAATGGTTAGAGATAATTTAAAACCAGAGCTCAATATTATAGGCGCGATTTTAACGATGTTTGATAAGCGTAATAAATTATCGGGCGAAGTAATGAATGAACTTTACAAATTTTTTCCGGACAATATTTTTCGTTCAGTTATTCCGCGCACTGTTCGTCTGGCTGAAGCGCCCAGTTATGGGCAGAGTATTTTTCATTATGAACCGAATGGCAAAGCAGCCAAGGCATACGAACGATTAGGTCGAGAGGTGTTGGAATATTTTGGGGAAGTTTAATAGATAAATTATATTTTTAAAAATGATATGTCTTTAGGCAAAGGATTAGGGGCTTTGATTGCCTCTAATAACAGAAAAATTTTTAAGAAAGGACAATTACATGGCGAATCCAATTTGGTTGATGGCAAGATTTGGCAAATACCTTTAGAATCAATCAATTCCGATTCAAATCAGCCTAGAAAAAATTTTGACGCCCAAAGTCTGCAAGAATTGGCGGATTCGATCAAAGTTCATGGTGTCTTACAGCCGATTTTGGTGAGCGAAAAAACGGATGGTGGCTATGAAATTATTTCCGGTGAAAGACGTTGGCGCGCGGCTAAAATTGCCGGTTTAGTTCAGATACCGGCTTTGGTAAAAGAGTTGCCGCGACAACAAAGATTGGAAGTGGCTTTAATAGAAAACATTCAACGCCAAGATCTTAATCCTTTAGAAGAAGCGTTTGCCTATCAACGGTTGTTAGATGAATTTAATTTAACACAACAGCAAGTGGCGGAAAAAGTCGGCAAGGCGCGGTCAACCGTGGCAAATATGGTTCGGATTTTGCATTTGCCGGTTCCGGTTAAAGAGGCTTTAGCGGGCAATAAAATAAATTTTGGACACGCCAAGGTTTTGTTGAGTTTGGAATCAGCTGATTTACAATTGGAGATGTTGTCATCTATGTTGGGTGAAAAAATTTCCGTTCGTGAGTTGGAACGTCGCGTTATGCCTAAAAAGAAATTTGGTATTCAGGTTAATGATCCTAATATTACTTATTTGGAAGATCAGTTGCAAACCG
This sequence comes from uncultured Gammaproteobacteria bacterium, assembly GCA_964359335.1. GTDB lineage: Bacteria > Patescibacteriota > Patescibacteriia > Magasanikbacterales > GWA2-37-8 > CAYHSR01. The sequence continues at coordinate 3,441 of CAYHSR010000051.1, forward strand.
TTTTGGGCGCTAAAGTAAGCATCAGCCATAAAAACGGCCGAGGCAAGATTGTAATTGATTTTTATTCTTCGGAAGAGCTATCCAATTTAGTGGATCGGTTGAATGGATAAAAATAAATTTAAAATAAAAATTACCACCGAGGTGGTAATTTTTATTTTGTTCGGCCAATAAATTTTTGAATGAGCCAATGGCCTTTTTGTTCTTTTAGTTTAGACATGATTCGGTTTTTAGCTGAGTGTGTTTTAATGGTTTTGAGCCAATCCGGACTGGGTCCTTTACGATTTTTATCAACAATAATTTCCACCACATCGCCACTGCTCAATCTGGTATCCAAACTGACAAGTTGATCATTGACACGGGCGCCGTTGCAATAATTGCCGACATCGGTGTGGATGGTGTAGGCAAAATCTATCGGCGTGGCGTCTTCAGGCAAATCAATCACATCTCCTTTGGGAGTAAAGACGAATATTCTATTTCTAAAAAAGTCAATTTTTAATTCATCAAGATCGGATAATTTATTCAGAACTGTTTTTTGTATCTCGGCTAATTCTTTGGCCCAATTAAGATCCTTGGCCGGTATTTTTGCTCCAGATTCATCATATTGCCAATGGGCGGCAATTCCATATTCAGCTTCTTCGTGCATTTTTTTATCCCTGATTTGAAATTCCACGATTCGGCCATCGGTGCAAAAAACCGTTGTATGCAGTGATTGGTAGCCGTTTGGTTTGGGTTGCGCTATATAATCTTTAATTCTCCCACGCAGCGGTTTCCAGAGTTTATGGATTATGCCCAAAGTCGCGTAGCAATCACCAACACTTGGGACGATGATTCGGATCGCCACAATATCGTGGATTTTGTCCAAGTTATCCCAACCCTTATTGGTGATTTTCCTATATAAGCTGAATAAGGTTTTTTGTCGGCCATGAACATTCAGACATTGAATTCCGCTATCTTTTATTTCTTTTTTTATAGCCACCATCGTTTCTTCCAAATAAGCGCCCTGAGTAAGTAGATAATCTTCCTGAATTTTTTTGATTTGTTTGTACTCTTTCGGGTAGATATAGGAAAAAGATAAATCTTCCAGCATATGTTTAAATTCACCTATGCCGAGCCGGTTGGCGATGGGAGCGTATATCTCTAAACTTTCTAAAGCGATCCGGTATCTTTTTTTAGCCGGTAAAGAATCCAAAGTGGACAGGTTATGAATGCGATCGGCAAATTTAATAATCATCACTCGGATGTCTTCGGCCATAGCGATAAACATTTTACGCAAATTTTCAATGTAACGTTCCACGCCGCGGTATTTTAAATAACCCAGCTTGGTGACTCCTTTGACCATTGAGGCAATATCCGGACCGAAATTTTTCTCCACTTCTTCCAACGTAACGGCTGTATCTTCTGGTACATCGTGCAATAGGGCGGCAATTATCAGATTGGTATCAATTCGCATCTGCGCCAATAGGTGGGCGGCTGCCAAAGGATGGACTATATATGGTGTTTTGTCGTCTTTTCTGATTTGTCCATGATGAGCGTTTTCAGCAAAATCATACGCTAATTTAACTAATTCAATATCATCATTATGACAATATTTTTTGAGTTCATTAAACAAATCCCTGGGGTGAGGAGCGGGAGATATTTGGATGTGTATCTGCTTATTCATATACTCTCATTATATATCAGCAGATAATAAAAATCAATTTGTATAGTCGCAATCTTTATTGCCGCACTTGATGGTTTCTTTGGCGCCGAAGACTAATAAGTTTCGGCATTTTGGGCATGATTCTCCATTTGGTTTGCTCCAAAGCGCGAATTTACAGACCGGATATTGATTGCAAGAATAAAATGTTTTGCCTCGCTTGCTCTTTTTTTCCACGATGTCGCCAGTTTGGCATTGCGGGCATTTTACTCCGGTTTTGATTTCTATATTTTTAATGTTTTTACAGGCAGGATAATCAGAACATCCTAAAAATTGTCCAAATTTTCCAAATTTTTTAACCATTGGTTTCCCGCATTTTTCACATTTTTCAGCGGTTATTTCTTCTTTCACCGGTTGCGGTTGACCATCTTTATCAATCGTGATATTTTTGGTATTTTTACATGCCGGATAATTGGCGCAGGCCATAAATTTACCAAATCGTCCAATTTTAATCATCATTTTATCGCCGCATTTTTCGCAAATTTCAGCAGTGGCTTCTTCAGTGATGGTTTTTTTACTTAACTCTTTTTCTTTAATCGCCAAATTATCGGCAAATGGTCCATAAAAACCGCTGATAATATTTTGCCATTGTTGTTTTCCGGCGGCGATGTCGTCTAAATATCCTTCCATGTCAGCGGTAAATTGATAATCAACAATTTTGTTAAAATGTTCTACCAATAAATCATTCACTACAAAGGCGATATCGGTCGGTTTGAGACGTTTGTTTTCATCTCGAGCGACA
>CAYHSR010000052.1:0-5865 GCA_964359335.1 uncultured Gammaproteobacteria bacterium
CGAACAATCCGGCAAAACCGAAGACATGTTGCGTGAATTATCCGAGTATTATGGCAACGAGGTTGATACGACGATGAAAAATTTTACCACCATCATTGAACCGGTAATCATTTTAATAATGGGCGCGGCTGTAGCCGGAATCGCCGTAGCGGTCATTATGCCGATGTATTCACTGGCGCAAAACATATGATTAGAAATCCTTTCCCCGACGCCTTTGGCTTGGAAATCAGCGATTTATCAATCAAATTAGTACAATTGCAACCGACTAATATTTTTAACCGTCGATCATTGAAAGTAAAAGAAATCAGAACCGCTAAATTACCGGCTGGATTCATCGTTAATGGCGAAATTCAACAGCCGGAATTAGTTAGACAAAAACTTTTATATTTATTGGGCAAAGATCAAAAAAGTAAATATAAAAAGATAAAAATCCCTTGGGTGGTCGCCAGTCTGCCGGAAGTCAAAACTTTTTTAAAATTAATTGAGGTAGAAATTAATCCGGACGAGATTAATGAATCCGATGTAATGTACCAGGCCAAAAAACATTTGCCATTTGAATTAGAAGACGCTTATCTTAAATGGCAATTGGTTGGACCAAAAGATCAAAAAAACAGCAAAGTATTAATTGGAGCTGTTCCCAAAATTACGGCTGATTCTTATACCTATTTGTTAGATAGTATTGGATTAATGCCGATAGATTTAGAAATAGAAGCTATTTCGCTGGCTCGAGCAATGATTACCAGCGATAAAAACTATATTGACGAAGCCCGAGCGCTCTTGGATCTGGGCGCCACTCGGTCCGGTTTGATTATCTATGATAACAATACTATCCAATTCAGCACCAGTCTAAATTATTCCGGCGAAATCATTGACACCGCGATCGCGCAAGAATTAAAGATCACCCATCAAGCGGCGGAAGAACTAAAAATTAAAAACGGGGTGCGTTACCAAGGCAAAGACAAACAAAATATAAAATATATCAAAATTATTTCCCGACTGAATAACCAATTGGTGGCTGATTTAAAAACTACCATGGAATTTTACAGCGAACATTTTTCCGGACACAATACCATCAATCATATCACTATGTCCGGCGGGATGGCTAATTGGTCAGGGCTGGATAACTTTCTATCCGCCAAACTAAAAATTTCCTCCCATCCCGGAGATGCTTGGAAAAATTTAGGCAATGAAAAAGAAAAATACGACCGCGCTCAAGGAGTGAGTTTAGCGGCGGCCATAGGATTGGCTCTTAGAGCCAGCCAACGACCGTTTGTGATTTAACAATATGATGGATATAAAAATAAATTTATTATCACCAAACAAACAAAAACATTTGGAAAGAATGGTGAAGTTTATTTTTAGCAAATATATTTTAGAGATAGTTATTTTCTTCGCGGCCATTATTGCCAGCTTTATGATCTGGAGCTGGATAATCCTACAGGAAGGATTCGCGCAATTGGCCGCTACCTCGGCCACGGTCAATAAAGAGTATCTTTCTCAAAACAAAGATATTCGGGACATCAATTTCAAAATAAAAAATATCCAAAAATCAAGCCAGTCATATAATCCACTTACACCTTATCTGCGAGATGTAATGAATAATCTACCGGCCAATATCAAACTTGTTTCTTTTTATATCAATATAACTAACAAAGAAGTTATCCTGCAAGGCGTGGCCAAAACCAGACAAGATTTGTTGAATTATCAAACTGAATTACTGAAAATTGGCTGGTTAAGCGCGGTGAGCACTCCTGTCTCTAAACTATTTCAAAAAGAAAATATCAGCTTTGAATTCAAAACCGGAATAAAAAATAAAAGATAAATATGAAATTTAATTCAAGCGGCAAAATTATTCTGACTGTCTGCTCTCTGATAATCGTGGTGTTGATTATTGTAATTCTCATAATAATTCCCACCGCGCGAAACATCTCTAAAACTACCCAAGACACATACCAATTACGCTCTTATTTGGAACAACGCTATCAAGAATCCATACAGTCCAGATTGACTAAGGAAAGATTGGATACCATCAAACAGGAATCAACTAACTTTGACCAACTATTGTTTAAAAAAAGTCGGACAATGGAATTAATCCAACTACTGGAAAAACTGTCGGCTAAACATCAACTTAACCAAATAATAGAAGGAACAAATTTAGACAGCATCACTCCTGGAGAAAATCTCAGTATTCGCCTAACCGTTAGCGGCCAATATAAAAATATGCTGAATTATATTCACAATCTGGAAACTATTCAGTATTTTGTCAATCTAACCGACCTGCGCTTAAGCGACAACGGCAGCGGCAACAGCTCAGCTAATTTTGGCCTGGAAATTTATGTTAGTCAATAATTTTAAAAAAATGAGAATACAACTGCGCTGCCAGACACAATTTGTCGGTTGGCGCCTGATTAATTTGACAACCATCGGACTATTGATTGCCAGTTCTTTTTACGCGGTCAGTTTCATATATAATAATATCAATACCGCGCTTATCAATACCGCCACCATTATCACTATTAAATCTCGTATGACATTTGACGCGCTGGATTTAAAGAACTATGATAATGTAAGCATAAAAATAATGGAGAAAAATAATTTAAAATTATTCGCGACTAATACTAGAAATATATTTGACTATGCCTCAATTCAACAAATTTCCCCCGTTTCTTCAACAACTTCCACCGATCAAAACACCGTCGTTCAATAAATACTGGTTTATTTTAGGACGAGAACCGCTCTTGTCTCAAGCCGAATTACGAGCGGTTTTTTGTGAACGAGGCGAACTAGTCAGACAACAAATTTATCGTCTTAAAAACATCGATGATAATCCCAAGGAATTGATCAATCGTCTGGGTGGTATAATAAAAATAGCCGAAGAAGTCCGACTTGATTTGACAAAAAACGAGTTGGAAAAAAATATTATAGAAATTCTAAAAAAAATTAAAGGAAAAATTCATTTCGGAATAAGTTATTATGAATCGACGATAACTTTAAAAGACGCGCAAAAATTTGGTTTGGAAATAAAAAAACAAATTAAAAACCTTGGCCGATCGGTTCGGTACGTGCAAAATCGAGAATTAATTTTATCTTCGGCTGTAGTAAAAAATAATAAATTAGATAACAAAGGAATAGAATTTTTAATTACGGACGCTGAAAACAAAAAATATAATCTGGCGGTCACGGCCGCGGTTCAACCATTTGCTAAATTTAGCCGGAGAGACTATGGCCGGCCGGGGCGCGATGATTTTAGCGGTCTGTTACCGCCAAAATTGGCGATGATGATGCTAAATTTAGCGCGAATAAAATTAAATGACGCGATTTTAGATCCTTTCTGCGGTTCTGGAACAATACTTAGCGAAGCGCTTTTAATGGGATACAATCACTTGACTGGCAGTGACGCGTCAGCCAAAGCCGTTGAAGATACAAAAACAAATCTGAATTGGCTAAAAAATAATTTTCAATTTTCACTCCGCCAAGCGACAAACAATTTACAGCCAGTAGACGTAAAACAATGCGATGTTGATATAATATCGTCTGCTGTAAAGCCGGCCTCAATTAAGGCCATAATTACCGAACCATATTTAGGCAGACCTCTAAAAGGTCATGAAACAAAAGAACGGTTGATCTCTCAAGCGCTAGAATTAAAACAATTATATATCAATGCCTTTATGGAATTTAAAAAGATTTTAAAAAAATCCGGCATTGTTATTTTTATTATTCCTTGTTTCAAATTTAAAAATGACTGGATAACGATTGACTGTTTAGCCGAAATAAAAAAACTGGGGTTTACACTCCAGCCGTTATTGCCAAAACATGATTATCTTCTCTATCATCGCCCAGGACAATTCTTGGGTAGAGAAATTTGGCGATTTATGAAAATATAAAATTTTTTATTTACTCACGTGAAAATAACAAACATCTCCATCTCGCATGAGATAATCTTTTCCTTCCAACCGCATCTTGCCGGTTTCTTTTATTTTTGACCAACCGCCAAATTCTATAAAATCTTGCCAATTAACCACATCGGCTTTAATAAAACCTTTAATAAAATCAGTATGAATCACACCGGCCGCTTGCGGAGCCAGTGTATTTTTTTTCACTGTCCAAGCGCGCGTCTCCGGCTCACCACTGGTAAAATAAGTAATCAAATTTAATAATTCATAACCGGCTTGGATTAATTTGTCCAATCCGGTTTCTTTAATTCCCAAACCGGCTAAATATTCTTTGGCTTCCACCTCGCTTAACTCCGCCAATTCCGCTTCTATCTTAGCGCAGATTTGAATTGGCGGTTTTTTTGCTCCCCGCTCGAGTGTAGATAAAATGGGGGATGGAGTTTCGTCCACATTGACCACATACAACATCGGCTTCGTGGTTAACAGATATAATTCTTTTATTATTTTCGTCTCATCTTCATCATATTCCAATTCACGCGCTGGTAACCCACTCTCTAATTGCTTATAAACTTTCTCCAACAAATCAATTTCTTCTTGTTTCTCTTTTAGAACCAAACCCTTGGCAAATTTTTTAGTATTTTCCAAACGTTTGCCAACAGTGCGCAGATCGGCTAAAACCAATTCCAACCCAATTACTTCGGCATCATCTTGAGGATCAATTTTATCATGAACATGAACAACATTGCTATCAGCAAAAGCGCGAACAACATGGACAATCGCGTCAACCTCGCGAATGTGAGATAAAAATTTGTTTCCCAGTCCTTCACCTTCAGATGATCCTTTGACCAAACCGGCAATATCCACAAATTCAATAACAGTAGGAATAATTTTTTTTGATTTGGATATATCGGATAATTTCTGTAGTCGTTCATCCGGCACCTCAACAACGCCCACATTGGGATCAATAGTACAAAAAGGATAATTTTGCGCGTCCGCCTGTTTGCTTCTGGTTAGCGCGTTAAATAAAGTCGATTTTCCGACATTTGGCAAACCGACGATGCCGATAGAGAGAGACATGGTGAAAAAATAATAATGAATTTATAGACTTATGGTTTTACCGAAGAGTGATGATGAATTATTTTCCACTCATCTTGATCGTTCTGTTTCCAAACAAATGAAAACCTGGCCTCTACCACCTGTCGATTATCATTCGGCCCAATTGAAAAATTATACAAGCCTGAATGCAGATAACTATTTGATCCAAGAGGTTGAATTTCCTCCTCTATAATTTCACAAACCGGTTTCTTTTGAAGAAAATGCGTAAAATATGCTTCTATGCCATTATATCCTCTTTTAAATTCTTCGGAAAGAGTTGGTAAAAAAGTAGCATCATTGGCATAAAGGCCGGCTACCTGTTGTGAATCTCCAGTTTGTAAGGCGGCGTTCCATTTAGAAAAATTCGCGCGCGCGATTTGCTCAATAGTTTTTTCTACGCCCTCGGCTACGGGAACTCCATCTTTAAAAATATCAAATATAATTTCTTGAGTCATAGTTAAATTAATTATCCCGCCAAATGACGAGAGATTTTAAAAAGTGGACCGTACTGGACTTGAACCAGCGACCTTCTGCATGCCATGCAGACGCTCTAGCCAGCTGAGCTAACGGCCCTTTTGTATTCAAAAGTATAATAAAAATAAACAAAATTGTCAACGCTAAATCATTACAGGAAAATTATTGTTTTTTCAGCCCCACATCCTTGTCCACCACCTCGGCTTCGCTCCCTTTCAAATCAACCTCCTGACGATATGGATGATAACCCAATTTCTCATAAGTAACATAATAATCACCGTCCCCGGCCAAAAATTGATAACGTCCTTTGCGGTCGGTTATTTGCGTAGCCGCTAATTTATTAAATTTGGCATTAAATAATCTAGCCACCACGCGACCAAGCGGTTTTCTATCACTCTCGTCA
>CAYHSR010000053.1:0-5835 GCA_964359335.1 uncultured Gammaproteobacteria bacterium
CGTGCTTCGAATTTAATGTCATTTATGTATTTCTCTTAAAGCCAAGCCAATAGCGACCGACATCCGCGGGGCAAAATCTTGCAGAAGCGGTCTAATCGCTTGTTGATATACTACTCGCGCCCAAGGATCGCCCACATAAGTTTTAATATCAAATTTGGCGGTAATATAGTCAGACAGATAAGGCAAGAACGCGCTTCCGCCGGTCAAAATGATTTTTTGCGGACGTTCGTCTTTATTTCCAAGTTGTTTATAAAATAATTCCAAACTCAAATCAATTTCTTTGGCGATTGGCTCAACCACTGAACCAAACATTTGGACAAAATTGCTATAATCAATCAACTTCTTGCCGGCATAGTAGGAAAACAGATCTTTTTTTACATTCTCTATTAAATTATCATCTAATTTCAAAATTGTCTGTAATATCTGATTCAACTTGCGTCCGCCAAAATTTATACTTTGATGAGTAATGGGGACCGCTTTATGTATAATAAAAAGGTTGGTTCGTTCTTCTCCAATATCTATAATCATACTCATGGCGCCACTAACGCCCACCAAACTTCGCGTTAGGGCGGTTGATTCCGGCTCTAACGCCAATAATGTCAAACCAGCTGTTTGAAAAATTTTAGAATAAAAAACGATCAATTTATTAGGTACGGCATTAACTAAAATTTTGATATCTTTTGGAGTATCGATCGTCGGATCATCATTGTGATTAAGCACTTGATAATCCAAAGACATTTCTGCTAAAGGAAGAGGTATAAACTTCTTAACCTCAATTTTAATCATGTTATCCATCTCCTCTTTTTTTATATAAGATGGTAAATTAACAATCGCGTGAAAAATTGCCGAAACAGGCAAACTAACAATCGCTTGTCTAGAAACCGTTCGCGCCGCTCGGCAAACTTTTTTTATCATACTGGCATATTCTTCAATTTTATTATCAGCAATCTCCGTCTTTTGTTGAGCCAAATTAACTGCTGGGTCAACCAAATTAAACATCTCCGCCGTGATCCGATTATTGCCGCTAACGTTAAAAATTTGCTGTTGAGTCAGTTGGTGGACATCATGCTTCTGCGAGGCAATACCATAGGTCAATAAAACCGGCCGCTTTTTGACTGCCTTAAGTTCAACTAATTTAATTCCACCGGCGCCGATGTCAACGCCGAGAAATGATTTTTGCCTAAAAAATAAACCCATAGATTTTAGTCCGTTCTATTATACCAAAAAAGAAATTAAAAGAATAGGGCTATTTGTAAATTGTGGATAAATAAGGTAAACTAAATTATAAATTATGACTATCAAATTCTACAACACTCTCTCCAAAAAAATAGAAACTTTTAAACCGCTCAAAAAAAGACAGGTCGGCTTATATACTTGCGGTCCAACGGTTTATAATTACGCTCACATCGGTAATCTCCGGACCTACGTTTTTGAAGATATTTTAAAACGGATTCTGCGCTATAATGGCTATAAAGTAAAACATGTTATGAATATTACCGATGTCGGCCACTTGACCGACAACGCTGATATGGGTGAGGATAAAATAGAGAATAGCTCCGCGCGCGAAGGTAAAACCGCCTGGGAAATCGCTAAATTTTATACTCAGAAATTTAAAAATGATTTGTCCGATCTTAATATTATCGCGCCGGACATTTGGTGCCAAGCTTCCGAACATATCAAAGAGCAAATTAAACAAATAAAAAAATTGGAAAAAAACGGCTACAGCTATCAAACCCGGGATGGCATTTATTTTGACACGGCCAAATCTAAAAATTACGGCCAACTCGCCAATCTCAAAAACCAAAAACTTGCCGGCGGCAAAAGAGTGGCTTTAAAAGAAAAAAAGACTATCACTGACTTCGCGCTTTGGAAATTTTCACCGACGAACGCGAAACGGCAAATGGAATGGCCGTCCCCTTGGGGTATTGGTTTTCCCGGTTGGCATATAGAATGCAGCGCCATGTCCGCTAAATATTTAGGTCAGCCGTTTGATATTCATTGCGGTGGAATAGATCACATTCCCGTCCACCATACTAATGAAATCGCGCAAAGCGAAGGGGCGGAAAATAAACCATTGGCTAAATATTGGTTACACGGAGAATTTTTACTAACAGGACAAGCCAAAATGGCTAAGTCGGCTAATAATTTTTTAATTTTAAAATCCGTCACTGAAAAACACCTATCGCCCATTGCTTATCGTTATTTTCTGTTGCAGACACACTATCGCCAACAATTAAATTTTTCTTGGGAGGCGCTAACTTCGGCGGACCATGGCTTAAAACATCTCTATCGTTCGGCAAAACAGTTGCCAACCAAATTATCCGGCCAGACCGAAATTAAAGAGCAATTTCTTAAATTAGTGAATACTGACCTGTCTATTCCAGCCGGGCTGGCTTTTATTTGGGAGCGCGTTAAGACAAAAGGCCTAACTCAAGCTACTCTGATAGAGTTTGATAAAATACTGGGATTACAAATTAAAGAACATATTTATTCAACAAAAATTTTGCCTGATAAAATTCAAAAATTGATTAAAATTAGAGATAATGCCAGAAAAAATAAGGCCTGGACCAAGAGCGATATACTAAAAAAGAAAATTGAAGATTTCGGTTATGTGGTAGCCGATACGGCAAATGGCACTCAAGTGAGCCAAAAATAATTGTTGGTGGAATTTAAAGTGTGGTATAATTAAGACAGATAAAAATATTAATTTAATATTAAAGTGTTATGCCTAATAAAGAAATTGACAAAAAGATTGTCAAAGAATTGAAAACTGACAGCAATCAAGCAACGACGGATAAACCAAATTTTGAACAAGAACAGACAACGGAAAAGTCAGCGGAAAAATTGACTTCCGGTATAGAAAAAGAATTATCAGCCGAAAAACATCAGTCCTCTTTTAAAATTTCTCAACTGCTGAAAACAAAAAAAACTGTCATCCCGTCGTCTAGAGATGAAATGACGGAAAGAATAGAAAAGATTTTGGCAGACGGTTTGAACGACCCCTATCAACGACTATCTCCAATCGCTCGGCAAGAATTTAAACTAAAAGGCGAACAAATAGCCATTCAGATCCGGCAATTGCTTAAAAAAACACATATCAAGTTAAAAAAAATCTTAAAACTAATTTTGGACTGGCTACGTCTATTGCCTGGTTTAAATCGTTTTTTCTTGGAGCAAGAAGCGAAAATTAAGGCGGAAAAAATACTGGAATTAAAGGAAAAATAGTTAATCTATGAACCAAAGTTTTTTTGAAATTTTACAATCTCAAATTTCGGTTTTGTTGGAGAATCAGGTAATAGTTGTGTTTTTAATTTATTTCTCGATTTTTTTGATATTGATAGCCATGTTATATATAATCAGGTCTTTTTTTCATTTGGAATCAAAAATAAAATCCTCGTTTAATAAAATAATTTATTTGGTAAAAATTCCCAAAGAAAAAAAGGGTGAAAAGCCAGATCAAACAAACAATGATGGTGATAATATTAATAAAATCAGAGAGGAAATAGCAATTGCCGAAACATTATTTTCCGCCATTGCCGGAATTAAAAGACAAAAGGGATTTTTCAAGTGGCTTACCGGTAAAGACAATCACATCTCCTTTGAGCTGGTAACCACGAATCGAAAAATTTCCTTTTTTGTCGCGGTACCTAAAAATTTAAGCAGTTTTACCACACAACAAATTCACGCCCAATATCCGCACGCTGAAATTGACGAAGTGCCGGACTATAATATTTTCAAACCGCAAAGCCACATTGTTGGCGCTTATTTGTGGTTTAAATACAAATCAGTTTTTCCATTAAAAACTTACAAAAAATTAGACAGCGATCCACTGCTATCTTTATTAAATCCGCTCAGTAAAATAAATGATGATGAGGGTATCGCCATTCAATATGTTCTCCGTCCAGCTTCGCCGAAATGGCGTCGTCAAGGAGTGCATGTTGTTCGCGATATTAAAAAGGGCGAAAAATTTGAATACACCGCCCGACGATCGTGGTTCACGCGCGGATTATATAAATGGAAAAATCTAATTTTTGACAAAAGTAATGATCCTACCAAACAACACGACACTGGTGAAAAATATCAATTAACGCAAATGGAAGAAGAAATGGTTAAGAGTATGGAAGAAAAATTAAGTCGTGGCGGATTAGAATTGGCGATTAGAATAATCTCATCCGCTGATTCCAAAGACAAAGCCCAATTAAATTTAGAAAATATTCTAAATTCATTTAGCCAGTATAACATCTATCGTTACGGAAATTCCTTGGCCGCGGCTATTCCGCGTAGACCAAACAAAATCATCAGCGATTTTATTCACCGCGCCATGGCCCATACTCAGTATATGGTTGTTAATACAGAAGAAATGGCCTCTTTGTGGCATCTACCGCTTCCAACCACCGAAATCCCCAATATCAACTGGTTAGGAGCGCGCAAAGCCCCGCCGCCGACCAACATGCCAACCGATGGTATAATGTTAGGTAAGGCAGTCTATCGCGGTTCCAATGTGGTAGTAAGAATGAAACGAGCTGATCGACGTCGGCATCTTTATACGATTGGCAAATCTGGCAGCGGTAAATCGGTCTTAATCCAAAACATGGCGATTCAAGATGTGCAAAATGGCGAAGGGATTTGCGTGGTTGATCCGCATGGTGATTTTGTGGAATATGTACTACAGCATATTCCCAAAGAAAGAGCTGATGACGTAATCTATTTTAATCCGTCGGATATTGATCGCCCGCTCGGATTAAATATGTTAGAAGCTAAAACCGAGGAGCAAAAGGATTTCATTTCTCAAGAAATGGTGGCGATTTTTTATAAATTAGTCACAGATCCGTCGATGATCGGTCCGATGTTTGAACACCAGATGCGCAATGTTATGTTTACCTTAATGGCGGATTTAGAAAATCCTGGCACGATCGCTGAAATTCCCAGAATGTTTACTGATGATGAGTTTGTTAAAAAATGGAAAAAGAAACTTAAAGATCCTGTGGTTCTAGCATTCTGGGACAATGAAATGGCCAAGACTTCCGACTTCCATAAATCAGAAATGTTGGGATATTTAATTTCCAAAGTCGGTCGCTTCGTAGAAAATCAGATGGTTCGCAATATTATTGGACAGACGCATTCTAGCTTCAATTTTCGCGAGGTAATGGATCAGAAAAAAATTCTCTTGGTTAATTTGGCTAAAGGAAAAGTTGGAGAAATCAACTCTAATTTATTGGGTATGATTGTAGTTTCCAAATTACAAATGGCCGCTTTAGAACGAGCGGATTTGCCGGAAGAAAAACGACATGATTTTTATTTATACATTGATGAGTTTCAAAACTTTATCACCGATTCCATTGCCACCATTTTATCTGAAGCCAGAAAATACAAATTAAATTTAATTATTGCCAATCAATTTATGAAACAATTGGAAGATAATAAAGGTAAAACAACTGTACGAGACGCGGTTTTGGGCAATGCCGGCACTTTGGTAACTTTCCGGATTGGACCGGAAGACGCCGAGTTGCTCGCCAAAGAATACGCGCCAGTATTTAGCGCCTATGATCTGATTAATGTTGAACAATATACCGCTTATGTTAAACTATTAATTGATAATACGGCCGCTAAACCGTTTAATATGCTTACTTATTCACCGCTCAGTGGCAATAAAGAATTGGCAGAAGTCATTAAAGAATTGTCCCGTCTTAAATATGGCCGTCCGCGAGAAATTGTGGAAGCCGAAATTATGGAACGCGCGGCTTTAGGCGTAATCCAAAGTAAATCCAATTCACCATTTAATGAGGCGAGTTTATAAAAAATTTTATTTTTTTACATGCCAACTCTATACCAAAA
>CAYHSR010000054.1:0-5780 GCA_964359335.1 uncultured Gammaproteobacteria bacterium
CCGCTATTATTATTTAATAAAGAAATATTTTCACCCTCCACCATTACGGCCGCAGCCAAACTGGTTGTGGCAAACGTTCCTGATACTTGATTAGTGGTAATGGAAATTAAAGTTGAACTGGCATAAGTCAATCGGCCATCAGCATCCACAATAAAATTTCCTGTATGAGTAGAGGATCCATAAGTGCCGGCGGTAACGGCTGTAGATTGTAAATGAGTGGAACTAATGGAGTTGGACGGTAATGCCACACTGTTACTCACGGTTAAATCGCCGATCGTTGAAGTGGAGATCGTCGTGCTATTGAAAGAAAAATTTCCGGAACTATCTGACCGTGGAATATATTCCGAAGAAGAAACTGTATTAACACCGTATCCGCTTAAATATTTTGAGTTGAGCGCGTATGGACTGGCGGTAATCTGCCGGCGTGGAGATAGTGTTTCCTCACTGCCGATGATTACCTCTAAATATATCGAGGTATTATTGGCAAAAATTAATTGATTGGGTGTAAGATCAACTGAAAACAAACCTTGAGATGGTGTAACATTAGTTGAAGTTGAATAAAGCAAAGTTCCTCCGGAAACAGCTGTATACAAAGCAAAAGTCATGCTCTTGGTGGTAGTCACCAATGTTCCGTTTTGGGTCAACTTTCCCTGATAAGTAATGGCTGACGGCGGATCAGCCGCGGCTTGTACATTTTTGTTAATAAAGCCAAAAATGAAATAACTAAATCCAATCGCAACAAACAAAAACATTCCCAAAATACCAAAAAATTTGGGATTCAATTCTCTCCGCTTTAGTTTAAGCATGCCAAACAGCATAAATAAATTTTCTGCTATAATTATACCATTTTTTTAAATAAAAATCCCTGTCAAAAAGTGATAGGGATGTGGATAACATTTCTAATTCGCCAGCCGGCGAACCAATTTCTCAATATCTTGACTAAACTCTTTTTTTGCGCGTTTTTATTAATAAAATTCCACCTAAAATTATAAACAAAAATAAACCCAAACCAACACCAATCACTTTCCAATTTAAAATGACCGCCTCCGAACTAATCAACAGACCTAATCGGCCATACTTAATATTGATTTTTGCTGTATAATACGGCGAAAAACGAAAGTTATTATCCATTTTAACTTGTGGTTTTAAAAACCGGCCGGTATTCGGCAACATGGTATTGCCTAAATACTCTGGACCGCCGGCCGCTACATTGTTCCGCCAATTATAGACAATGATCTCGCCGGTTAGATCAACTTCAACCTTGCTTTTATTATCTAAATTTAAGTCAAAAATAAAATGATTAGAATTGCTTTTAGCTTTATTAAAATCCCATTTGTTAATTACCAATTCTTCACTAACGTCGCCGCTAATTTGTAAATTAAGAATAGATACGATTTGTCCGGTCAATCCAACTCCGCTTGAGAACAAGTCTTGGGCTATGGCCAAACCCAAAAAATACGATCCAGCCGGCGTGTTTTTTGGCACACTAAGCGTGAAAATAAAATTGTCAGTCGCATCCTTTTTAATTAAAATTTTACTTTGCGGAACTACCCATGACTCGGCAGCTATGTAATTACTCAAAAAAACCGGACGGCCGTTATTATCTTGCCTCACTCCTAAAACTTTACCGACAAAATACAAATCTTGATTTTCAGTATTTTTAATATTAATAGCAACCGTTTTACTGCTTCCAGGATCAATTGTCAATAAAATTTTACCTGGAGAAATGGAAAAAGAATTAGCAACATCACCAATCATTAAACCAAAAAAAAACACTAACAAACAAAAAATAGTTTTCATCATAATTAATATATTTCAAAGATTACTGGACAAACTCAAAACTACCGTCTGCGCTCGAGAACCGGACGAAGTACTTCCACTGATTGATGCCTTAAAAGTTAAGGCGCTATTCGCGTTGGATGATACAACGCTGCTGGACATTAAGGTCGCTACCTGAACTACATTGTCTTTATTTAATAAACTGCTATTTATATCATCACCTGTAATAGAAAAACCATATTCTTCCGAACCGGCATCCACACTATTGCCAGAGACATTAGCCAAAGCCGTCCCGGTCCAGCTAACGCTGGAAATCGCCAATGTATAACCGGTATTGGAATTGGCACTAACATTAATATTGGCGCTGGCAGAGCTAACAGCGCTACTGCTTAAATTGCCTAGATTTAAACTACTGTTGCTGATACTCAAACTCAAAATAGTTCTATCCATGGCTTGATAACCGCCCAAGATAGTATAATTTGTTCCAGTGGCTGATCCAACCGGTGATTCACCGGTGGTATTTTCTAAACGAAAATTGGTAGATGTCGCGATAATACCACTATGAAAATCATCGGCAAAAATAGTGTAATTGGTTGAAGACATCAACGCGCCCGAAAAAGGAACGCGCGCAAATAATGTTAGACACATTATTGAAACGCAGAATATTATTTTAACTCTCATAAAAATATTTCTACGGTTTGGTGCTCGTGCCAGCTTTCGGCGCAACCACCGTACTCAACGAATTAATTTTCTTAACAATATCCGTATTATCCGGATTCAATGTTTGTACTTGCGAATAATACTTAAGCGCCTCGCTTTTATTGCCTTTGCCTTCATAAAGCAAACCTAAACTGTATAAGGCGTTGGAAAAATCCGGCTGGTAACGTAAAACTAATTTCCACAACGCTTCAGCTTTCTGGCGATCATCATTTTGATTATTATTATATAAAATCCGGCCATAATTATACAAAAAATCAACTGACTGCGTGCTGGCTTGCAAGCCTTGATCATAAATTTTTAAAGCCGAAGCCAAATCCTGTTTCTGTTCATAAATAGAAGCCAGAGCCATAAAAGCGCTAACATAGTCATTTTTTAATTCAATCGCCTTTTGGTAACTGGCAATCGCTTTGCTTTCATTTTTATTCTGCAAATAATTCGCTCCCAGCCGAGCGTATAAATAAGCATTGGACGGCTCCAGATTGGTAGCAGTCTCCAATGATTTAATCGCCCAATCACCCGCTTGCGCCACAATCGGGGCGGCGTTCTCATACATCACGGCCAAATTTTCCCAAGTAGAAATTTGATTAGGTGAAAGTTGTGAAGCAACCCTGGCCTCACTGACGGCCGCTGCTACCAACTGAGTCATAGTCTGGATATTGGCATCACTTTTCCGCGCCTCGACAATAGCTAAATTCAAATAATAGCGCGCCTGCGCCATATGATAAACATCATAATTACCGCGATAGCTAATCGCTCTTTGCAGCCGCGCGCTAATCACTGCCTGATCTGAAGAAGCCATGGCTTCTTTATAGGCCAATTCGGCTTGTAAAAATCTAAAACCAAAAACAATAAACATGATCACGATTGACATCGTCACAATTAAACTAAAGGAAAAAGCCAAATTATATTGAGGCGTATCTTCTAATGTCCAATTTCTGATTTTAACGGATTTATATCCGCTCACATACAGGCCGGAAATAATCAAACCCAACATCAACCACCACATTATCCACAACATCGGTCCAAAAAATACGAAAATCATCCCAACCCACAATACTAACCAGGCCGAAAGTACCAAAAAAATATCTATATCAAAATCATCTATGGAAGAAATTTCTTGTCCAGAATCCAAATCATACGACAGAGTTCTAACAAATAAATTTTTACGACTGGACCACGAGTTTAAAACATAGCCCAAAACCAAAAATAAAATAAAAATAAATAACACGCTTAATACAATTCCGCCTTCTGATAACAAAGCAAAATAAGTATTAAACGGCTGATTAAACCTAAGCGACCAGGCCACGGTGTCATAATTAAAATTAGTTGTCCTAAATTTAGAAAAATCAGTGGCAAATGAACCAAGTCCGCTACCTAATAAAAATGTTTTTACATTATCAAAAACTGACTGTCTTGCGATTGACCATGAAGGCGCGGCCCCTAAAGATATTTCGGCTGGCAATTGAACCTGTAAAAATTTCGGACTGTTATAAACCAAAAAGACCACATTAATAATTAACAAAGCAAAGACCAAAGATAACGACCATATTCGCACTTTGCCTAAAAAACTTATGCCAAATAATAACAACAATAACAAACCAGCCAATACTACCCATAAAACTGCCTTAAATCCAATAACTAATATGCAAACCAGTGACAAAATCAAAACTGCCCCATAAAATAGTGACTGCACCAGCCCAATATTCTTTTTCAGCAAATAACCAGCCGCTAACACCGCTATTACCGCCAGCCAGACGCCAAAACCGATATTTGAACCGTCAAATGTATTCCAGACAGTACCAAAATAAGGCAAAGAATAGTTAAAGACATGTTTAATCAAAAACAAAATCGCGCCCGCCCCGCCAACCGCCAAAATCGAATCTACAACCATTGACCAACGGTTTTTATTAACGACTGTATTGGTAATTACAAAATAAAACAAGGCCAAAAATGCCAAAAACACAAAATTAATTAAAAAATATTCATTCCGACCCAGAAAACTATTGTATAAATTTTTAGAGAATAAAGAAGAAAGCAAAGCCACCAACAATAATATTAAAATTGGAACATCTAAAGCTGATTGACGATAATAAAACTGCCTGCTAACGACCACTCTTGAGGCGAACAAAAAGGTAGACAGTAATATCAAACCAATAAAAATATACTGTTTGGGCAAAACAAACGCATTTGTCAAGGCGGAACTAAAAAAAAGCGGGGTTAAGATAATCGTTAGTAAAATGAGAAAGTAAGAAAATATATCTAAGTATTTTAATAGACGAGGAATTTGCATATTTTTACATTGTTTCATTAATCAATGAAAATATTATACCATACCTAACCTAATTTACAAAAACCAATTTTAAAATGTCAATGGTTATTATTGTCTCATTGACTATTATCTTATCTAAAAAGAGCCAAATTACATATCTGTTGTCAAAATTATTGACATACACAAAAATATGTGTTAGGATGTGATTATATATAAAAGCAAAACTGAATTTCTCTGTTTTACGGCTATCAAGCCACTTCAGGCACAGATGCCAGATATTATTAATCTGTGGTCAAAAGCCACTCAAGAAAATCCAAATCTTAAAAGCAAAGAAATCCTTAACAACACTACCAAAGATATTAAATATGGTTTGAAACAAACAAAAATTAACAAGAGTTGTGAAATACGGATATTGCCTAAAAATAGCAGTTTCTTTTTTAAAGATACAAATAGCGCAATTTTCGAAGATAAACTAATGTTGGTTTCTCTAAAAAACAAGCTATTTACTACTTTAATTCAAAGCGAGATTATTGCCAACTCAATGCGGGCACTATATTATCTCGCATGGCAAAGCGCTATTCCTTTGAAAAAATTTATCGAAGACAGAAGGATAAAATAGCTGTTTCGCATAGAACAGCATATCTTGTGTGAAACATTGTTTTTTAAACTTAATTGAAATTTGTATTTTCTGACTAGAGGGAAGTGAATTAAAAATTGAAAATTTCACGTTTTGTATACACAAGCCTATACAATTATCCCCATATATTCATAGTTATACCCAGATTTATCCCCAGTTTGTATAGGCTATCCTATACAAAAAACAAAAAATAGTACAAAAGTACTATTTTTATTAAGTGGGATATTCTAAATGTAGCGCGAACCCATTTTGAGCAAAATTGCTGACGCAATTTCGCCAAGTCCCTGAAATTCGCTCGGGCGGGGCGGGAAGAAAAAGGGGTGTGGGGAAAATGAATTCCCGACTCGCCCTCGCGTTTTGTGAGCGACAAAGGAG
>CAYHSR010000055.1:0-5734 GCA_964359335.1 uncultured Gammaproteobacteria bacterium
TGTTTTTTAACGCAACACTAGTGCGTTCCAGCCTGTGCGATGTTTGGCGATGGTACAATTTTAGCACCATCGCCAAATATGCGCGAGGCTTTAAAAAAGCCGAGCCGCACAGGCTGTGTTATATGAGGTCGAGTGTGGCGCGTTTATTCTCTCGCGCCACACGAGAAGCGAAGCGTCCCAAACGACGCCACGAGTCCCACTCGAGGCGGAGTGTAGCGTCGGCTGAAACGACTGGCCGTTTATTCAAAAAACCGGGAGCACAAGCTGCCGTTTTTTCGGACAGGCGTTTCAGCCGATGTCATATAACGTATCGGAATATCTGAAGTTTTATTGAAGCGAAGCGAAATAAAATTTGGGTGAAAGAATTTTTTACTCCTTATTATGGTAGAAGAAAAATTCTTGAACCAGATATTCCGTGTTAGGCGATGTATAACTACACGACTTTATTGCAATTACACAGACCCCAAAATCTTGTTTATGTGTTCACGAAATTCATCGCTAGACTCCAAAACACGGCGCACATCATCGTATGATGCCCCAACTTCAATTTCAGTCCAAACAGATGGAATAAAATCATCAGTTACTCTTAGCTCAGCGCCGGGTCGAGGATCCTGAGCAGATAGTCTGTTCATTTTGATGTTGTTTGTTTTGAGCAGTTCAATCAATGCTTTTAAATTATGCTCCTTCCCGTTAACACGAATAAAAGATTTTGGGGTCGGTTCTTTTTCGATCCCTGATTTTTCTGGCATAAAATTTTGATTATTGATGAATTAAGTGTAGTTATATTTCGCCTAACTAGTCCATATCTTCCAATTATTTGTATACTATGCTATATTATGTATATTATCTTAACTTTGTACTCTTATGCCAAATCTAATAGATATTATACTACGTGAAATGGAATTACGCAATTATAGCCAAAAGACAATCAAGGCTTATACACGCGTTGTTAAAGATATTTTTTCTTTTTATAAAAGACCGCCACGCGATTTATCAGAAGAAGAAATTAAAAATTTTCTTTATGCTAAACAAAAACAGGGGTTATCTAGCCAGACTATCGCTTTATACGCCAATGCTTTAAATTTTGTTTATACGAAAATATACAAATGCCCGAACTATGTTAAAATTCACCATCCCAAGCAAGCCAAACGTTTACCAATTATATTATCACGCGAGGAAATAAAAGCGCTAATTGTTGGCACAAAAAATTTAAAACACAGAATGATATTAGCTTTAACGTATGCCTCTGGATTGCGAGTAAGCGAAACAGTGAAGTTGCGCGTACAAGATATTGACTTATCAGCCCTAACTTTGATTGTGCGTCAAGGCAAAGGAAAAAAAGATCGGCTTTCCGTAATTTCTAATAATTTAACGTCCGAATTACAGCAGTTAATGGCTGGCAAAAAGGGGAGTGATTATTTATTTACCAGTGAACGATGGGGGAGGTTAACTGAAACTTCGGCGCAGAAAATTTTTTATCAAGCATTGCGGCTGGCAAAAATAGACAAACCGGCCACATTCCACTGTTTACGCCATAGTTTTGCCACTCATTTGTTGGAAAACGGAGTGGACGTGCGCTATGTTCAGGAATTGTTGGGCCATGCTAATATCCGTACCACGCAAATTTACACGCATGTGACTAATCCAAATTTAAAGAACATAAAAAGTCCGTTATGAAATGGTTTAATCAACAAACTCCAATTATCGCTCTTGCCCCACTAGCCGACTATACCGACAGTCCGTTTTGTCGTATTTGCCGCGAGGTTGGCGGAAAAGATTTTGTCATTTTTCATGAAATGGTTAGTAGTGAAGCCATAGTGAGAGGTAATGAAAAAACATTAAAAATGTGTCAATTTGACAAAGTTGAACGACCGATTGTTTTGCAAATCTTTGGGTCAAACCCCGAAGTAATAAGTAAAGCAGTTAAGATAATAAATAAAAAATTTAAACCAGATGGTATTGATATTAATATGGGTTGTCCTGTGCCAAAAATCGCTAACAAAAATGAAGCTGGCGCGGCTTTGATGAAAAATTCCGATCTGGCCGTGGAGATAATTAAAAAAATAAAACAAGACAATCCAGATATTGTTTTGTCTGTTAAAACGCGTCTTGGTTGGAATAATAAAAATGAGATTTTAAAATTTGCATCGAGACTAGAGAAAGCTGGCGCGCAACTATTGACTATTCATGGCCGAACTAAGATTCAAGGATATTCAGGAAAGGCCGATTGGGAAATGATTGGAGAGGTTAAAAAAATCGTAAATATTCCAGTTATCGCCAATGGCGACATTCAAACTCCGGAAGATATTAAAAAATGTTTAGAGATAACTCAGGCCGACGGGGTAATGATTGGACGTGGGGCGCTCGGCAATCCATGGGCTTTGTCTCAATTTCCAATTTCCCTGCCTGCCATGCCAGGCGCTGGCGTGCAAGGCAATTTCCAATTTCCAATTTTAATCGCTGTCGTTCTAAAACACGCGCGATACCATTTAGAACATTATGGAGAAAAATCAATGCCGACTTTTCGCAAACATTTGCTTTGGTATTTCAAAGCTAATCGTTTAGGGTTGACGGCAGTAAAAAATTTAAAAAAATTACGGCAGAAGTTGGCGGCCGTGGAGAGTTTGGAAGAATTACAAAAGTTATTTCTGGGAATTTAAGATTGAGGAGGTGGAGAAGTTATAATTAAAATCCCTGCCAAAGCATATAAACTCCCAATAGTAATAATGCCACCCCGCTGATTAGCATTATAAACCGCAGATATTTATCAGACATTTTAGTAACGCGCAAAGTAAAAAGTGCAATTAAAAATATGATAAAATCATCGATCATGTAAAAAATCACGTAAATAATCAGATATAAATAATAACTGGAAGTTGAGAGGCCAAGGGTGGTGAGGTAATTTGTAAAAGCCAGTGGAAAACCAAAACTGCAAAATAATTCAATGGTATTAATGCCAGCGGCCACGATTGATACGCCCAAAAGCATTAAGATCAATGGCATCTGCGCTGAAGTTAAATAACTTAATCTAGTAAATAATTTTTTTTGCCAATTATTTAGAGGATTTTTGGATTTAGGATCAATGTGGCAGATCTTACAGACAATACCGGAAATATAATCTTTGAGCATAAAGACGCCAAAGACGATGGTGGTTGCGCCGATAGCCAGAGTTATCCAGCGGGCCTGGTTTAAAAACAGCAATAAATTAAGCCAGGCAGAGATAAACAGAAAATAAACCAGACCGGAAACAAAAATAAATGTTCCGCCGACAATTAAGACCTTTTTCCTCATTTTGCTGGCGATCAAAACAGCCAGTAAAAAACCCAAGGCTGTCATGGCGCAAGCATTAAAGCCGTCAAGAGTGCCAATGGCTATACTCAAAAATAACGGCGAATGATCAGATAATTTAATTTCGCCCAAAAGCGGTAAACGGATTGTGCCAGTGGTAGTTCTGATAGTATTGTCGGATTGGTCATTTTCTTGTTTAATTCTTTTTTTGATTTCATGTTCCAGATCATTGCTAACTGTTTCGTCAAAACCAATAAAATATTTTTGGCCAATAAAAGTAATCGGTACCTGTCCCTGTTTGGAATCAGGGACTTTATATTTGTTAAAAAATATTTTTAGGGTATTGACGGTGTTTGGCTCATAGACATTATATTTATTAATTCGCAATTCAACGTATTTATCTTGCATTTGTCCTAAAAAAGACAGCTCGGCTTTGCAGTGCGGACAGGTAGAGGAGTAGAAAAAATCAATCGTTGGCGGACTGAAGGGCGTTGTAGCGGCGTTGGCTGGGTGGATTGGCAATATCAAAGCATTCATGATCAGAAAAATAATGGAGAAATAGATAGACAAAGAAAAGATTTTTTTCATAATGGCAATGTAGTGATTTAATAACTTTATTTTAATACATTCTCCTAAAAAAGACAATAGAAATTATACCAAGTTTGTATGAGTTGTGGATAACCCTTGACATATTTTGTTAAAGTATGATATATTATCACTCAAAGTGATAGAGTGATAATTTAACATACGAAAATATGGAGAATCGCCAGCAACAATTGCTTAATCTCGTTATAGATAATTTCATAGAAACAGCCGAGCCAGTGGGGTCGCGATTTTTGTTATCAGTTTGTGAATTAGAGTGTGGCGAGGCCACAATCAGAAACGAATTGCGCGAATTAGAGGATCAAGGTTATTTAAGTCACCCACATACTTCGGCCGGTCGCATTCCAACCGAAAAGGGGTATCGTTATTACGTGGATCACATAAATAAAGATAAAAATAAAATTACGAAGAAAGATAATGATATTTTTGGTCTGGCGATAAAAAGTGCGCGTGATTATCAGTCCAGCAGAAAAAATTTGGTTAAATCGTTAGTTGAGCTTTCCAACGCCATGGTAATACTGGCTTTTTCGCCTAATATAGTGTATTATACAGGCCTATCAAATCTTTTTAGCCAACCGGAATTTAGAGAATTGGAGCTAG
Organism: uncultured Gammaproteobacteria bacterium; assembly: GCA_964359335.1. Classification (GTDB taxonomy): domain Bacteria; phylum Patescibacteriota; class Patescibacteriia; order Magasanikbacterales; family GWA2-37-8; genus CAYHSR01. Next base: position 4,492 of record CAYHSR010000055.1, read on the forward strand.
TGGCGAACGTATCGCAAGTGTTTGATCATTGCGAAGAATGTTTGGATGATTTTTTTGCCAAAGTAAATAATCAACCCGAATTTTATATTGGCAAAGATCAGCCTTTTGGCGATATGTTGTCTGTTATTGCTGGCAGTTTTAGCAATAATGAAGTTGAGGATGGGTTAATCGTTTTATTGGGACCGCAGAGGATGGATTATCGCCACAATTATGGATTGATGAAAGGTGTGATGGAAATAGTATAAAATAATGAAAATATTATGATTGATGATCAAAATATAAAAAATGGCGAAAATGAAAAAAAAGAAAATATTGAATCTGATACCTCTATGATTGAAGAAGGAAAAGTTGTGGATAGTCAAACCGACAGTCAACCGTCCGAATTGGTGACCGAAGAACCAAAAGCCAAAAAAGGTTTATTTAATCGTCCATGTAAAAATTGTGAAAAAATCAAAAAAGAATGTGAAGAATATAAAACAGGCTGGCAGAGAGCCTTAGCTGATTATAAAAATTTGCAAACGGAGATTGCCAAACGTCGGGGTGAGTGGGCCAAGCTGAGTGAAGCTATGATTTTGGAAGAGTTTTTGCCAGTATATGAACATCTAAAAATGTCAATTTCCGTTATAGGTGGATCTGCCTCTGGTGGAAACAATGAACAATTAATAAGCGAGAGCAACCCATGGATAGATGGTGTAAAATTTGTTATAAAACAATTTAAGGATATTTTGTTACAACATGACGTAGAAGAAATAAAAACAGTGGGCGAGAAATTTGATCCTCGCTATCACGAAGCGGTGACTGAGGAACTCGCGGAAAACAAAGAGCCAGGGATAATAGTTAGAGAAATTCAGGGTGGATATAAAATAGGAGAGAAAGTGATAAAAGCGGCAAAAGTTATTATTAGTAAAAATAGTGATTGATAATTTAATTAATAATGCATAATTCTTAATATCCGCCATAGGCGGACCACCAGAAAGGTGGCATAATACAAAAATATGTCAAAAGTTCTCGGTATAGATCTCGGCACAACTAATTCCTGCATGTCTGTCATAGAAGGCGGACAGCCAAAGGTGTTGGAAAATAAAGAAGGGGCGCGAACCACTCCTTCAATTGTCGCTATTTCTAAATCAGGCGAACGGTTAGTCGGTCAGTTGGCCAAAAGACAATCGGTAACTAATCCGCAAAATACTCTGTATTCAATCAAACGTCTAATTGGCCGTAGATGGGACGATGCCGAAGTTCA
>CAYHSR010000056.1:0-5716 GCA_964359335.1 uncultured Gammaproteobacteria bacterium
GACGCCAATTTCCATATAGGCGATGCGTCAAAATTAGATATTGCCTCCGATAGTTTTGATGCCAGTATTTCTGTCGGTTTGGCTGAACACTTGGAAAACGTAGAAGCCTTGTTTGGCGAACAGTATAGAGTTTTACGCTCAGGCGGGGTAATGATTTCTTTAAATTTTCCCAAAAAAGTTTCAATTCAGATATTGAACGATCTAATGAGATTGGCGAAGAAGATTTTAGGTCAATACAACGGCTCTGTTCGCGCTGATTATTATCGCAATTCATTGGCCGCCAGTGATTATAAGCAAATTGCAGAATCAGTCGGATTTAAACATGTTAGAGCGGTTAATGTTTGCCCTTTTCCAATTTTTACCCCTATTACTCTGCTGAATGATCAGCGTTTGACTAAATTCTACAGATTAATTCTATATCTACGCTCTTTATTTCAATCTTACCCGTATAAAACTAATAGTTTGTTTGCTCAGGGACATTTATTAATCGGCGTAAAATGATAAATATGATACAAGGTAAAAGAAAAATCTGTTTTATTATCACTTCCATGATACATTATGGCCGGAGTAAGTTGATTTTGAGTGAGATACAAAAAAACGACAGCTTGGAACTGCAGATAGTGGTTGGCGCTTCAGCCATACTTTCTAAGTACGGTGATGTTATAGAAGAATTGGGAAAAGAGGGTTTTCCTTGTCATTCTAAAATCACAATGACTTTGGAAGGTGGGACACCTGTAGCTATGGCAAAGACTACGGGTTTAGGTATTGCGGAGTTTGCCACGGTTTTTGATAATTTGCAACCGGATGTGGTGTTGGTGCGAGGAGATCGTTATGAAGTCCTAGCCGCAACAATTGCCGCGGCTTATCTGAATATTCCGGTGGCTCATATTGAGGGCGGCGATGTTACCGGTACAATAGATGAAAGTGTGAGACACGCGATAACCAAATTAGCCCACATCCATTTTACCACTCACGAAGAAGCGCGTCGGAGGGTCTTGTCCATGGGAGAACACACGGATTATGTTTTTAATGTCGGGTGTCCGGGATTAGAATTTCTTGCTAAAAATAATTATACCGTTTCTAATGATTTAGTAAATTATTTGGGAGTTGGCGATGCAATTGATATTGACAAGCCGTATCTTGTTGTTATGCAACATCCGGTTACTTCAGAAATGGGGGAGAATCGCGGATCAATCGAAGAAACGCTAAATGCCGTGTACGAATTAGATATCCCGACAATTTGGTTTTGGCCAAATGTTGACGCTGGGACAGACGAAATTTCCAAAGGTATTCGTATTTTTCGCGAAAAAAATAACCCTAGGCGCATGCGGTTTATTAAATATCTTCCGCCAGAACAGTTTGTTGGTCTATTAAAAAAATCAGCCTGTCTTGTTGGCAATTCATCAGCCGGAATTAAAGAGGCCTCTTTTCTCGGCGTTCCTGTCGTTAATATTGGCACAAGGCAGTCGGGGCGGATGCGCGCGGACAATGTGATTGATGTTGGTTATGATCGCGATGAAATCAAAACTGCTGTTCAAAAGCAAGTAGCCCACGGTAGTTATCCACCAAGCTCCGCTTATTATAAGGACGGCACAAGCAAGAAGATTGTGGATATTTTGTCTTCAATAAAATTATATACTCAAAAGAAATTTGTTGATTAATATGATGAGTGATGAAAAGAAAATAAAAGTCATGTTGGTGAATTTTGTGACAGGGGAAATGTCTGATGTGGTTTTTGAATTACAAAAAAAAGGGATGGAAGTGATTTATTGGCTGGGCGGCAAAGAAAGATTCCATGAGCTGTCTGTGGATAAGGAAGGGTTTCCTTCTACAGTTTTCCATCATAATTTGGATGCTATTCAAGGCATTCCGCCAAAAGAATTCCAAAACGTATCAATACCTCCGGTTGATGCCCAGACAAATTTTCAGTTAAGCAAACAGGAGCTCACTCTGCAGTATTTGATGGACAGAATCGATTACACGGGTTTACGTTTTTATCACAAGAAGGAGCTTTATCACAAGTGTCTTTCTTACTGGCTATATGTTTTGAAAGAACTAAAACCTGACGCTATAGTATTCAGCGACTTGCCGCATTTGTACATATCTTTTTTAATATATAGTCTAGCGCATCTGCTTGGCATCAAAACACTGATTTGCCGCCGCGTTAAGGGTTTTCCGGAACGAGTGATGGTTTTTAATGATTTTACTAAATATTCAGAATTGTTGTCTGCCTATCAGTTGGTGGAACAGGAAAATTTAGGCATAAACGATTTAAGCGAGGATATTAAAACTTATTATCAACAACAAGTTAGCGCGAGGTCTGGCGCTGTGAACGAAAAATATTCCAAACATATTGAATCTCCGGATAAGGGTCGTGGGACAAAATTATTGCCTCCACTGAAAGTGGTGGTGTATAACATAAAAAAATTTCATTTTTTCAAAACAGCTCTTTTATATCTGCGTTTTCTCTTTAAAAAGAAGAGAATAGAGTCGCTTGAAAATAAGACATATCGCAATATCACCATAAGATTGAGGCACGCAAAATGGAATAGATTGAAAAAGAAATACAGGGCAGAATACGAGAGTTTACTTGATGTTTTTGACGGACAAAAGAAATTTATTTACATTCCTTTGCATTATCAGCCTGAATGCACCACTGCCCCCATGGGCGGTGTTTATGCAGATCAAATTTTGATGGTAAACACGGTTGCTGCCTCTTTGCCTGACGATTGGATCGTCTACGTCAAAGAGAATAAAATTCAATGGTCATTTCCTTATACGCACGCGACTAGGTATAGCGGGTACTACAAGGAAATGAAGAAAAATAAAAAAGTATGTTTTGTTTCAACCGACACATCGACTTTTGATCTGATCAATTATTCACAGGCTGTGGCGACCGTAACCGGCACCGCCGGTTGGGAGGCTATAATGCGGCTAAAACCGGTTTTATTATTTGGTTTTCCTTGGTACATGCATTGTGAAGGAATTTTTCGTGTGGATAGCGTAGAAGGCTGTAAACGGGCCGTTGAAAAAATTAAAACCGGTTTTGTTTTGGATGAAAAGAGAATATTGCGTTACTTGTCCGCAATGGAGATGGTGTCAGCGCCAGGGTATTTACATAAAAGATACGCTAAAAATTCCGGCGTCAGCCGTGAGCAAAACACAAAAAATATTTCCGATTATATTTATGAATGTTTGAATAAAAATAAGTAAAGAAGATTTTTAATTCAACTCAGCTAGAGAGTTTTTCTATATTATGTATAAATCAAAGAAAATTTTGGGTGTGATCACAGCGCGTGGCGGATCAAAAGGCATCCCGCGTAAAAATATTAAAAATTTGTGCGGTAAGCCGCTTATAGCTTACACGATTGAAGCGGCAAAAAAAAGCAAACTATTGAGCAAATTTGTTGTTTCAACTGAAGACGTCGAAATCGCCGAGGTTTCAAGAAAATTGGGGGCTGACGTTCCTTTTATGAGGCCGGCTGAATTAGCTCAAGATAAAAGCGCGTCTATTGATGTTATTAAGCACGCGGTTAATTGGCTGGACGAAAAATTACACGAGGAATATGATTATATAATGATTTTACAACCAACGTCTCCATTGCGCACTGCGGAAGATATTGACAATTGCATTAAAAAAATTGTTGAAACTAACGCTGATTCGGTAATCAGCATGATGAAACTGGTGGATTTTATCCCTGTTAAGTTAAAGAAGATTGAAAATGATCTGATTCTTCCGCTTTTACAAGATGAGGGCAAGCTGGCGTCTAGAAGGCAAGACTCGCAGGATGTTTATAAGAGAAACGCGGCGATTTTTCTTACTAAAAAAGATTTGATTATGAGCGATGATTTATTTGGAAGCGCGTCTAGGCCATATATTATGCCACCGGAAAGGTCGGTTGATATTAATGAAGAAATAGATTTTGAATTGGCTGAATTTTGGTTAAATAAACAAAAATAACAATATGGCTTTACGAAAAGGTGTTAAGAAAATTCGTGTTGGCATAATAGGCCTTGGCAATCATGGAGAAAAAATAGTTTCCGCTGTTTTAAAATCTAAAAATTTAGAATTGAATGCGTGCTGTCATTACAAAAAAGATGAGGCGAAAAAATTCGCGGAGAAATATAAGTGTAGATACTTTAATAATTTAAAAACAATGGCGTTTGATAAAGATATAGACGCGATAGCCATTGTGACGCCAAATCACTTACATTTTCAACAGCTCAAAACATGCATTGCCGCCAGCAAGCATATTTTTGTTGAAAAACCAATCACAAATACTTTAAAAGAGGCCAAAACAATAATTGATCAATGCAAAAATAAAAGATTAGTGCTGATGGTCGGACATAATTACAGAAGAAATGGCTATGTGAGGAAGATAAAGGAAGTATTAGATAAAAAAATTATCGGCGATATGGTTTCAGCCGAGATTAATATTTCACACAGCGGCGGATTGAGGTTTACAAAAAATGATTGGCGATTCCATAGAGACAATTGTCCGGGTGGCCCCTTAATCATGTTAGGGGTACACGCGGCTGAAGTATGCAATTACTTATTTGGAGGCGCTAAACGCGTTGTGGCGATAGTCAAACGTTTGTACGCTTCGACGACAGCCGAGGACACGAGTAGCGTCTTGGTGGAATTAAAAAACGGCGGAGTAGTTCATTTGTGCAACAATTACAATACTCCGCAGACGCATTTAATGAGAGTAACGGGTACGCGTGGAATTTTGGAGTATGATAAAAGAAGCCGGTTGTTGACTTTGCGCGGCTCGGATATCGGGCGCGCTTTCGGCGCAGTGACGCGTTTGGCGTTTGCGGAAACGGACACTTTTTTAGAAGAGATGGAAGATTTTGCACGGAGTATATTAAATAGAAAAAGTCCAGAGACCGGGGGCAGAGAGGCTTGGAATGCTTTGGCAATTATTGAGGCGGCGCTGGAGTCGTATAAAAGCAAGCGTTTTATAACTGTTAAAAAATTTAAATAATATGGGTAAGTTTATAAAAAAGGCGTTTTCTAATAAAAATTCTTTGTTTAAAAAGATTAAATATATTTTTAAACATCGTGAGCCACTTCGTTACATGCTATATAGAATTGAATGGAGGACCGCGCCGTGGAGGGAAAGGGCTCGTCCTTTCCCCGTTCATTTGGGAATAGAGCCTACAAACCACTGTAATTTAAATTGCGTTTTTTGCGCTAGGCATAATATTGATTACAAGTTTGGGTTCATGGATTTTAATTTATACAAAAAAATAATTGATGAGGGCGCATCTTTGGGTTTGCGTTCTGTCAAATTGGTGCGAGGGGGAGAGAGCCTGCTGCACCCGCGTTTTGTGGACATGATTAAATACGCCAAAGAAAAAGGGGTCATAGATATAATGTTCAACACAAACGCGACTCTTTTGACTCCAACTAAGTCAGCGGAGATAATTGAGGCGGCGCCGGATTTAATTATCTTTTCTGTTGATGTCCCTGATAAAAAAATATTTGAACAACAAAGGTTGGGCGCCAATTATGAACAAGTTGAGCGTAATATAAGAAATTTTATTGAATTAAAAAATAAAAGCAAAGCAAAGATACTTACTCGCGCGCATATGGTATACACTCCTGAAACAGAGGAATATATTGACAGACATATTGAACGTTGGAAAGGGTTGTGCGACGAAGTCACGACAAACAAAGCTGTTGAATACGCGGAAGAAATCAAAAATAAGT
>CAYHSR010000057.1:0-5592 GCA_964359335.1 uncultured Gammaproteobacteria bacterium
TATATGGTTCTTTAAGTATGAAACTGATGGTATAATTATCAATTTTTTTCAATTCCACCCCCTGAAAGGACGCTAACAGTGGACTGCTGACCAATGGGTTTTGGATGGTATTAAAGGTAAAAATCACATCGTCGGCGCTAAATTTTTCTCCATCAGACCAACTTACATCAGTGCGCAAATTAATGGTATAGGTTTTTTGGTCCGAACTGAGAGAATATTTACTGGCTAAGTCCGGTAGTAGTTTGCCTTCGGAATTATACTGGAATAGTCCGGAATAAATTAAATAACTAATATCGGCATCAACATCATTGGTGCTGGAAAATATCGGGTTGATAAATTTTGGTTGTCCAATAACAGCTTCGGCATATTGACCGCCATTGGCCGCTACGAGAATTTGGTGATTAGTTACAAAAACAAAGATTAATCCGATTAACGAAAGTAACAAAATTGCGCCGGTTATTTTAATCGTCTTTTTTTCTATTTTATTTAGGAATAGCCAAATATATCTAAATTGGCGCCAGTTCGGTATTAGTTTTTTGGAAGTTTTTTTTAACAATTTCTTGTCCAAATCGGAATTGGCCGGACGATTTTCTTTTGAAAACAAAGCAAAGAGTTTTTTAAATTGCATAATTTATGACCGTTCGAATGGCTTAAAATACCAAACGAACAAATGAGATGCCGAAGAAAATAACCGCTACTATTATTGTAGCATGATGAAGAATTTTATCCAAGCCTCGTTTTGTACTATATATATTGCTGGAGCCGCCAAAGACCCCGCTTAAGCCAGTGCCTTTTTGTTGAAGCAGAACTACAATTATCAAGATGATAGCCAATACAAATTGGATGATGTTATAGATATTTTCTTTCATAGAACACGGATTTAGATAGACTAACAATAGGATACAACAGATTGATTTGTGAAAATAGCATACCATTTCTAAATACAAATGTCAATCCGCGATTGTGTTGAGAGGTGGAAAGAGGTATAATATAGGAAATTGAAATTTTTATGCGTTTAACAAAAACTTGGTGGGGGATAGTATTGATAACAATCTTGACAGCGATCGCAACGGTATTTTTGTTTTTTGTCATTATTACTGGCTGGTATTGGTTTCAAATTAAAAATGGAAAAGCTGATATGAACAGTTTGAATCAATCAAATAGTATGATAAGCGGATTGAATCAGGCCAAACGGATTGAATTGGAAAGTGGCGACGACCCTTATGCTGGTAATCCGGCAGCTAAATTGGTAATTGTAGAATTTGTTGATTATAAATGTCCAAATTGTTTCGCCGCGCATCCAATCATGCAAAAAGTAATGGCTAATTATTCCCATAAAGTTAAATTAATTATTCGTGATTTCCCGGCCGAATCCATTCATCCAGGCGCGACCGAACTGGCTGAGTTGGCTTATTGCGCCAATTTACAAAATAAGTTTTGGAAACTGCAAGATATTTTATATACCCAGCAAAATAGTTTGCCGGAGATTTTAACGACCAGTACCAAATTAGCATTATATAATGAAGCTGGATTGAATAGCGGTCAGACTGAAAAGTGTCTGCGATCAGATCAGGCCAAAATTGAAGTTAGCAAAGATTTTTCCGATGGAGTAAAATTTGGCGCTATCGGTACGCCGACTTTTTTTGTTAACGGCAAGAAAGTAGAAGGAGTGGTTAGTTATGATAGTTGGATGCAGGTGATTGAGGCGACTAAATAGTAAAAAGTTATTAGTGAAAAATTTTGTATTGTCATTATTTTTTTCTATGTTAAAAAAAATCTTTCTTATATTTTTTTGTCTGATTTTTTTGGCCAGTCCGGTTGTGGTTTTGGCCGATACAGATTCTAAGATTCCGCAGCTCAACCCTCTGTGTTGGCAAAAATCCAAATGTGCTGAAGTTAGAAAGGCATTGTTTGGAGCTGACGCAAAAAAGGATATTGATTCTTGGTGTGTTAAAGAAGATCCTTGCAGTGGCGATATTGGTGATGGTAGCGGTGATTATTGGTGTAAATGTTTGCCGGCCGGTCAGACAAATACCACCATTAAGATAGGCGGTAAGAGCGCTTTTAATAATCTCGGAGAATATCTCTTGACAGTTTACGATTATGCGCTTAAAATAGCGGGAATTATTGCGGTTTTGGTGATTATTGTAGCTGGTGTGCAATGGATGGTTTCTGGTGGAAACAGTAGTGTTATAGAGGCCTCCAAAAAACGGATGTTGGGCGCGTTTATCGGTCTATTTATCGCCTATGGTTCGTATTTTATCTTAAATACCATCAATCCGGCCTTGGTAAATTTACGTCTGCCGCAAACTTGGATGATAAAACCGTTAGAATTGATGCCAAAATATTGTAGTCAATTAGCAAACGGGACTAAGTTAGAATTGGCTGGCGAAGCAGATCAGAAAATAGATAAGAGTAAGATGCCCAACACGTTTAGTTTGACGAAAGGAAAAGATAAGTTGGTGTGTGATAAAAAATATTTTGTATTAGAAGGCGGTGGAAATACATGCGTAGGTGATTATTGTAAACAATCAAATACAGATCAAACAGAAATGTGCGTTGTAGATGTTAAAAATTCTAAAAATATCAAGATGCCAAAGTATGTGTGTTCTGATGGAAATGTAGTGGGTTTTGTATACTCTACTGCCATATTTAAAGGTGGTGTCTCGGGTTACAAATATAATAATTGGACATCACCGCCATTTGCAGATTCAGCCATTGATGACGTTGATGGATATTATGCGCCAGTTGGTCTATTTGGAATTTGTTTTGATGGTACAATAAAAAAACCAGAAATTATTTGGACTGTAACCAATGAGTTATCTGATGAAACGCAAGGTTATAATGTCAATATTTCAAATGCAGAGATTAAAGAAATTGTATATTCTGAATGTAATTCAAACGGTGGTTTTAGAGGATTTGTTTTAGTTGTTGTTTTTAATGGCTCATTTATAAAAAATTCTCAATCACACGTGGTTGGTGTTAATGGGGTAGATTTGGGTGATTTAAAAGATGGTAATTTACTTGGTTTTTTTCCAAAATTTAATAATAAAATTGCCCAGAAATATTTTTTTACGGCTGATCAGATACAGAAAGGTGTTGTACTTGACATTAACGCGGCCAGTATTCGTGTTCTGGATGTGGATGTGCTCACATTAGACTGGTTGAATGATCCTTCTAATCAGAGGTTTAAGTATTACAATTATTTGATTTCTAAATGATTCTTAAATTTATATAAAAATCGGTTTTTATGCGTGATAAAATCTCTATCACCGGAGCGAAAGTTCACAATTTAAAAAATATAAATATAGACATCCCAAAAAACAAGCTGGTAGTAATTATTGGTTAACGCTCAATTTATCTCATTAAATAATGGCGCTGTCGCCAAATGTCAAAATTACACAATTGTCATCCCGACCGCAGGAGGGATCTCTGTCTGTTAAGCGAAAATATTGGACAGAGATTTCTCGCTGTGGCTCGAAATGACAATTTGACGACAGTGCCATAATTCACAATGAGAAGAAAAGACGTTTTTATTTCATTTGTGGGCATTGACACTTATTGTTCTGTCCAGTACACTACCTGTACTGGTCAAAATCCTCCTTTTTTGACCACTATACTAAAAACAATATGCTTAGAGACATAATTTTAAAGCAAAAACAGGCGAAAGAGGTAATTTTATTAGAACCATACGTTGCCAGATTAAAAGACGATTTTGGCAAAAAATGGTTGGATTCAAGTTTAATTAAAGTGGTTTTGGGGCCAAGGCGAGCCGGCAAGTCAGTATATTCATTGATGCTTTTAAAAAATCGGCCATTCATGTACTTCAATTTTGATGACGAAGTTTTAGCTAGCGTTGGCGGTATAGCCACAGATGAGTTGATGAAAGAATTGCATGCCGCGTATGGAGATGTGAGAACTATTTTATTTGATGAAATTCAGAATTTGCCCGCGTGGGAGCTGTTTGTGAACCGTCTTCACCGGGAAGGGTATAATTTAATACTCACTGGCTCTAACGCTTATTTGCTTTCGGCGGAATTATCCACTCATTTGACTGGCAGACACATACCTATAGAAATTTTACCATTTAGTTTTGAGGAATTTTTGCGGGCAAAAAAATTTAACACAGAATCGGAATACAGTTCATTACCGCCAGAACGAGGAGAGCTTTTGCGGTTAATGGAAGTTTTTTTATCGCACGGCGGTTTTCCCGAAGTTGTAATGAGGGGTTTTGACGCATCTGATTATCTTGGAGTATTATTTGATGCTGTGCTTTTTAAAGATGTGATTAAGAGGCATAAGGTTAAATTTTCAGCGCGGATAGGAAATTTAGGATCATATTTAATAAATAATTTTGCCAATTTATATACTTTGCGGAAATTGCAAGAAGTAATGAATTTAAAAAGTATAACCACAACTGAAAAGTATACAAAATATTTAGAGGAGGCCTATTTGATATTTTCGTTGCTTCGTTATTCAAAAAAGTTCGAGCAGCGAATAAAATCTCCCAAAAAAGTGTATGTTGTTGATAACGGTTTTGTGAGCGCGAAAGCCATACAGCATTCTCCCGATAAGGGCAAACTCATGGAAAATATGGTCTTTATTGAGCTTGTTAAACGTGGTATAAAACCAAACAGAGAATTATTTTATTATAAGACACGCAATGAACGCGAAGTCGATTTTATAGTGAAAGAAGGATTGGAAGTCAGGGAATTAATTCAGGTTTGCTATGAAATACAAAATCAAGATACTGAAGAGAGAGAAGTAAAAGCCCTTATTGAGGCGGGAAATGAGCTAAACAACGAGAAATTAACCGTGCTAACATGGGACGAAGAACGAGAAGTGCAAAAAGACGGAAAGATTATTAAAATCAAGCCTTTATGGAAGTGGCTTTTGGAAAAAAACCAAGATTAATAATTATGAAGCAGATAATCTCTATCACCGGAGCGAAAGTTCACAATTTAAAAAATATAAATATAGACATCCCAAAAAACAAGCTGGTAGTTATTACCGGCTTGTCTGGTTCTGGGAAATCGTCTTTGGCTTTTGACACAATTTATGCCGAAGGTCAGCGCCGGTACGCGGAATCATTGTCGGCTTACGCTCGACAATTTATGGATGTCCGCAAAAAACCGGATGTGGAAAAAATTACTGGGCTGTCTCCGACAATTGCCATTGATCAAAAAGTCCATAATCAAAATCCGCGTTCCACAGTTGGCACGGTGACGGAAATTTACGACCACCTCCGTTTGTTGTTTGCTCGAGTCGGTGAACAACATTGTCCAGATTGCGGCCAGAAGGTTATGGCTCGTAGCGCCGGCCAGATTATGGAGCAGGCGAAGAAGATTTGGCGGACCAATCGTTCTATGCAAATATTTTCTCCGATTGTCAATAACAGCCAAGTGGATAATGATAAGTTATTAGAGCGAATCGGGCGATCCGGTTTTGATAAAATCAGGATTGATGGCCAGATCCATAAAATTTATGATTTACTTGGCTTTAAATTTGCGTCTGGAAAAGCATATACGGTGGAATTGTTAATCGGCCTGGTTGAAGATGTTAAAAAACAAAATATTAGTTATCTGATTGCCA
>CAYHSR010000058.1:0-4005 GCA_964359335.1 uncultured Gammaproteobacteria bacterium
GTATGTGTCTGAATCAATGTCAACAAAAACCGGAACTAAACCATTCTGTATAATGGGATTAATAGTGTTGGGAAAACCAGCCGCGACAGTTATCACCTCATCCGCCGATTTGAGTCTCTTTTTCCCCAACTTGGCAGATTTTAATGCTGATAATGCTACCAAATTTGCGGAAGACCCGGAATTAACTAAAATTGCATGCCTGCTTCCTAACAATCTACTAATTTTTAATTCAAACTCATCAGTAAATCTACCATCTGTCCACCAACAATCCAGAATAGCTTCGGTAGCTGCTAATATTTCTCGCTCATCAAAAACTTTACCGGAAACCGGAATCGAAGATTCGCCTGGAATAAACTTTTTATACTGAAATTTTTCTTTGTACTCCTGGATTAGTTGACTCTTTAACTTTTCGTTCATAAAAAAATAATAAATTTGCATCACGTGGTGATAAAAACAAAACGTTTGTTTAAATAAAATGATACTAAGGCCATCGGAAATATAAGAATTGCTCCAGAAACATAATTGCTTACTCCTTTCAAATTAAAAAAATAGAGTGAAACAACGTTTAAAATATAAATAAAACTATACACTCCTAAAAACTTAATAAGCAGTTTCTGATTGTGTGAAGCGAAAACAAACCGACCGACAGTTTGAAAATTGAATAACATGCCAAGAATAGTCGCGAATAATGATGCCAAAGAATAATGGAGACGCAAAAAAATTAATAACGCAAAAACACTATAACCAAATAACGTGTTGACGCCGCCAATAAACAGAAACCGAATAAATTGTTTTTCAAAAAATGCCTTTATTTTCATGCCTAATCAAAATTAATTCTTTCTTTTTCAATAACTAATGACCTCTGCTTTACCTGAGTATAAATGGCTCCGATGTATTCCCCCAAAACACCTATAAAAAAAAGCTGCACAGATCCAAGAAAAAAAATCCCAATTATAAGAGGGGCAAACCCCAACTGAAACTGCTCCCAATCGATCAATTTATAAATAAAATATACAATAGCGACAATAAAACTTATCGCCGATATGCCAAAACCGATAAAACTAGCCAAACGCAGCGGTAATTTAGAATGACTAACAAAACCTAACATGGCCACGCCATACATTGTGTAAAAATTTCTTCCTTTTGATCTTCCTTTTTTTCTTTCATTTTGCACATACTCTATCTCTGCGCGATCAAACCCAACCTCATTTACCATACCTCTAAAATATGGATCGGCATCATTAAATTTCCTTATTACATCAATAAACCCTCTATCATAGAGCCCGAATCCGTGAAAATTTTTAATCTGTTCGATATCGGCAATTTTTTTTATTAAAAAATAATATATTTTACGAATTCCAAACATAATTCGACCCTCATTGCTTTTATTTTTTATGCCAACGACAATCTTATATCCTTGTTCCCATTTTTGAATAAAATCTTTAATTAACACAGGTGGATCTTGTAAATCGGCGACGAGTGTAATGATCGCATCGCCATTGGCTTGCAATAAAGCATAGTGCTGTGAACAAGCGTGAAAATTACGAGAATTAACTATTATTTTTACATTTTTATCTTCCTTAGCAATATTTTTTAGTAAATTTACTGTACCATCAACAGAAGCATTGTCAATAAAAATATGCTCGTAGTCGTACTGTGGCAATTGCGCGAAAACTTCCTTAACTTGAATGTACACATCGTTCGCGTTTTCCTGCTCATTGTATGTAGGGGTTACGACACTGATCAATTTTGACATAAATCAAAACAATAAATATGCCTTATTTTACCACCAATTGCCTAAAAAAGCAACTGCTTGTAGTATGGCTGATTTTCTTTTACTTTAGCCAAATTATACTATAAGGTGTTCCACTTTCTGCCAAAATTCTTTATGCGCGTCTATAATATTTTTTGGCATTTTTTTAAAAAATTTTCCTTTCTTGGGAGTCATGGCTGTTTCACACTCAAAAATCAAAGAAACGCAGTGGCCGCGCGTTCCTTGGCTACAATCTTTTGGAAATAAAAATTTAAACTTGGTAATATTTACACCAAACTCTTTCCATGCCACGGACTGGATGCGTTCATCAAAACTTTCACGATACCTCAAAAGTCCACCGGGAAAATGCCAGCCCTTAAACCATTTGTCATCTCGCCATATAAGCAAAACGCCTTTCTTTTTATCTTTCACTACCAATTCACAGGCCACAAAAGGCACGATATTACACAATGTGTCAAACACCTGTTGTGGCAGACCTTCATGCGGTTTGTCTATTTTTTTTAATAAAGATACCAGTTGTTTTAGTTCTTTTGGAGTGAGCATATTTATTCTTTATACATCCCCGCCGACCATTTTTCTAGCAATGGCTGATTTGGATCAAGCATCAATTCGCAAACTATCGGACCTTTATGATTTATTACTTTTTTTAACTTATCTAATTCACCATTATTGTTAATTCGCTCATAGGCCAACCCCCACGCCGGAATAAGTTTACTAAAATCAGGAAGCGACACGCCAGAAGAAGGATCGGCGGCAAAAATTTTATTGAAGAATTTTGTGTGAGTAGCGCGGATTGAATAATAACCATCATTATTAAAAATAAATATTTTAATCGGCAAATTGTGATGGATAACGGTTTGTAGTTCCTGAATATTCATCATGATTGATCCATCGCCTTCTGAACAAACAACCGGCTTTTTACCGCCCGCCACACATGCGCCAATTGCCATAGGCAAACCGGAGCCCATATGCCCGAGTCCGGCGTTAGTAAGAAACCTTTGGCCGCGCGATATTTTTAACGTTTGATGCGTGGTTAAACTGGCCATACCATTGGCCGTCACCACATTCATTTTGACAGACAAATTGTTTAATTCTTCAAAAAATTTATAAACATTAAGATACTTTTTGTCTACGGCGTAATTATCCGGATTAATCGGTTCAACTTTTACATCCCATCTGTTTAATTTTATATCCCGTTTATACAATTCTTCTAAAAATACTTTCGCGTCGCAATGAATCGGAATATCAATATTAAGAGTTGATTTTTCCATTTCGTTTTTATCAATATCCACCATTATTTTTATCGCTTGAGTTGCAAA
Organism: uncultured Gammaproteobacteria bacterium; assembly: GCA_964359335.1. GTDB lineage: Bacteria > Patescibacteriota > Patescibacteriia > Magasanikbacterales > GWA2-37-8 > CAYHSR01. The sequence continues at coordinate 3,094 of CAYHSR010000058.1, forward strand.
CTTGGCGAAATTCCAAGAAACTTGCGTAAGCTGCATGCGTTCTCCAACGATTAACAGGACATCGCAATTATCAATCGCGTAATTTGCGGCTTTATTTCCAGGCATTCCTTGCCGGCCTAAATAATATGAATAATCGTAAGTTACAAGATCATCTGCGGTAAAGATGGGAGTGGCGGCATTAATTTCAAATTTTTCCAGAACTTTCCACAAAATTTCTTCGCCTCCTGCCAGACGGATGCCGTTGCCGGCTAACAACAATGGCCTCTTTGCATTTTTAAGAAGCTCCGCGACTTTAGCGATTGTCGCCGAATCCAAATTCGTTTCTTGTTTAATTTCAGACGGATCAAAAGATTTCAAATTTTCTGATTCTATTTCAGCCGCCTGGACATCCAGCGGAATTTCCACAAAAACCGGACCTGGACGGCCGTGCTTGGATAAATAGACGGCTTTTTCCAAATGATAGCGAATTTCTTTTTCGTCTTCCACGTTTACTGTGTATTTAGTAATCGGCTTAACTAGATCGATTACGTTTAATTCCTGAAAGCCAATTGCACGAACAACCGGCACTCCGTTCTGACGCGGAGTGATGCTGGCCCGCTTAACCTGTCCGGCAATAACCAGCATTGGGATGCTGTCCAACCACGCGCCGGCAATGCCAGTAACGGCGTTTGTGCCGCCCGGACCGGTAGTAACTAAGGCCACGCCTGGTGAATTTTTTATCCGACCATATCCTTCCGTCGCAATCGCCACCGCCTGTTCATGATGACAGCAATATGACTCAAGACCGGATTTCCCCAGAGAATCCACCAAATGCATAATGCCTCCGCCGGATACCAAAAAAACAGAGTCCGCTACCTCTTTTTTTATGAATTGAAATATGTAGTCGCTTAGTTTCATAGTAAGATTTACTTA
>CAYHSR010000058.1:4015-5297 GCA_964359335.1 uncultured Gammaproteobacteria bacterium
TTAAATCTTGTAAATGACTAACGACCTGGGTATAGGGGTCATCTTGTGTAGAATCAATCTCTTTAACGTCTGTAAACTCTAGTTTTTGGAAAAAACCCTTTGCCCATTGGTATTTATCTAACGAATTAATAGGAGATAAGCTGCCCCCTATATTCCGTCTCTCAATTCTTCTCAACGCCTCTTCGTCATGAACAGTTAAAAGAAAAGCCCTAAACGGGATGTTTTGTTCTTTGCAATAACGCATTAATTCTTTTAAAGGTGCCTTAAACTGCTCTTTAGAAAAAGTACCTGCCACTACTACCGATACCCCTTGTTGAATCAAATCCTCTGCCCGCTTACACATTTCTGCATAGGCCTGCATAACCACCTCATGCTCCTTAGTTTGTTCCAACAGCTTTATCTCCTGATCATTTTTTCTCGTCTCATCTATTTCGTTCCTGATCGCATCAACATCCAACATCTTCAAATTTGAATTATTCACCAATCTTTCAGCTAGAGTTGTTTTGCCTGACAAGGGTGTCCCTGACAATACAATAATACATGATTGAAAAACTAATTTATCTTTCTTTTCTGGAGATTTTGGTTGTTCTCTATAATTTTCATTGCTCATATTAAGAGATCAGATATTCTATCGCTTTATAAACCCGGTCAACCGACGACAATTCCGCATCAAGCAAGACATAGGGGGGCTGTTCCGGGTCTGTTTTGACGTTTGCGAATTCATCCGAATTGGTAAAACTAAAAGGGAAACTTAAAAGCCCAGCATCATTACCGGTTGGCATATCACCAAAGGTGGCCACTTGCGTCTGTTCCAAACCTAAAATTTTTAAAATAGTTTTAATCGCCACGGTTTTACTGTCTTCGTGGAGCTTTTTAGTAATATGTACATAAGTATCATCCCCGGCCGCGACGCTATATTCTTCGCCTAATGCGCCATTAAGTTCATCAACAATTTTCTGATGTAAACTTTTATCTTTAGGCAAGACAAAAGTAACCTTGGCTTGTTCCGTAAACAGTTCGCCATTATACAGCCGACAAACATCGATCATTTCCTCCGGCACATATCCCACCCATGATTCTAATAAAAATTTTTTAAATGTCTCCAAACCTTTTTCAGCCAAATCCGAGTTGCTAATTCCCAAATTTTCATAAACCCTTCTGCCAACTTCAACCGCGTGCTTTACTTGCGATAATTCAAATCCATGATTATAAATTTCAATCAGCTCATTCTTTTTTACTTCATACAAAGTTGTGCCATTGCCTCCGGCAACAAAACTTGGCG
>CAYHSR010000059.1:0-353 GCA_964359335.1 uncultured Gammaproteobacteria bacterium
TATTTAAAAATATTTTGAAAAATAAATCTTCATATTCGTCATCGTCTGATGTTTGATGTCCCAATTTTTGACATAATTCTTTTAAATTCTTTTTAATTCTTTTAAATTCTTCTGATTCTAACTCCAAAGAACCAACAGACGAGATTGCTTCGTTCCTCGCAATGACAGACGGATGCATCGTCATGACATAATCATCCAAATCAACCCCAACATATTCTTGCCATAATTCTCTCATACTCTTTCTGTCCCATTTTTCCATAATTTCTATCTCTTTATCTCTATATTTTAATCGGTGAATGTCTAATGCCTTGGCGACGTGCTTAAACAGCTCCTCGGTATCATCCATTATTTCT
>CAYHSR010000059.1:363-5199 GCA_964359335.1 uncultured Gammaproteobacteria bacterium
TATCCCAATCTGTTATCATCTTTATCTCTTTATTATCTCTATATCTTAAATTGTTTATCTTTAACTTCTCTCCCGCAAATTTAAACAGTTGCTCGGTATCAGTCATAATATCTGCCAAACTTCCCGGCGACCGATACCATTCTATCATTGTAAATTCCGTATTATGCAAACCGCCAAAGGACTCGTGATCGCGAAAACACTTGCAAATCTGAAATATTTTATTAAAACCTACGGCCAATAATTTTTTCATGGCAAATTCCGGCGAAGTATGCAGGTGAAATTTTTCCGCTTGGCCGTATGAATCGTGAAAAACTAGCGGAATCGGATTCAAATATGGTTCCTGACCGGGATAACGGACAGCGATTGATGTCTCGGTTTCTTTAAAATTACGTGACCAAAAAAATTCCCGAATCAAACGGACAATGGCTATCCGTTGCCGATAGATTTGCATTAAACGAGGATTGTTCTTAAAATCAACGTAATTTGACATGCAATATATAAAACTAATTAACCCCGCCGAAACGAGGTTAATATTCCGGATACAGATACTGTTATCCGCGACAAATTTTAAACCTCAATTAGGCCTTAAAAGCCATCAGACCGGCTTGTCTGGCTCGCTTAATCGCATTGGCCACTTCCCGTTGATGTTTGGCGCACAAACCGCTGCGGCGTTGAGGCGCAATTTTCATATAAGAAGAAACAAACTTGCGCAGTATGCTGGCATCCTTATAATCAACCACTTTCCCAGGATTGGTGCAATAATGGCACTGCTTTTCTTCGATAGTTCTTTTTAGCATAAAATTTATTTTTTTAAAAAGGTATGTCCTCAACTTTCACTTCTTCCTCAATAACTTCTTGGGGGGTGGATTGGATAGCTACGTTGGGTGTATAATTTTCGGCCGGGGAAACATATTGAGGACTTTCGCTATTATGACCGCCACCGCGACCGCTCGGACTGTCCAACATAATCATGTTATCAGATACGATCTCGGTGGTTCTCCTCTTAACGCCGTCCTGCCCGGTCCATTCGCGAGTCTGTAGTCGACCTTCGATATAAATTCGCCTGCCTTTGCCCAAATATTGGCTGGCAATTTCAGCCAGTTTGCCCCACATAACGATATTATGAAACTCCACCGCTTCTTGTTTTTGGCCATCTTGGCCTTTCCAATAACGGTTGGTGGCTAAGCCAAAGCTAGTGACCGACTGACCACTGTTAGTGTTGCGAAGTTCCGGATCGCGAGTAAGCCGGCCGATTAAAGTTGCTCTATTTAAATCCATATAAATTAATTAAAAATGAATAATTAAATGAATGATAATATGGCAATTATATACCAGCGACAAAGTAACAAGGCGATATTCGCTACTAAATTACGTCATTTCCCTCTAATATCTTATCTAACTTCTTATCAATCTCATTCAAATCAATCCTCTGATCCGCTGCTTTGTCGGCCGTGGAATAAAATGCTGTCTTTTCTCCCTCTATAACGTTTAAATTTTTGACTGGATCTAAACTAATCGCGCCAGCCTCTTCTTTTTTATCTTCTAATGCCTCGGCTAAAGTTATTTTCTCTTTAACCTCTGGTCGACGGCTGAATTTAATCGGAGTACTGCTTAAAATTGGGGTAATATCTTTAGCCGCTTCATTGTAAAGATTGATAATCGCCCGAAGCAATCCAGCATTTAAACGTAACTTCTTATCCAATTCCGGCATCTTATTCGGTTCGGCGGCAAAAACCAAAGTATAATAATAACCATAGCGAATCTGCTTAATTGCGTAAGCCAACCGAACTTTGCCTAAACTTTTTTGTTCTATCTCGCCTTCGCTATATTCTTTAACAATATTGATAACTTTTTGTAATTCCCGCTTAACTTCATCGTCATCTAAAGTACCTGGTAAAGTAAGCAATAATTCGTATTTTTTCATAGAATAACTTGAATCTTTAAATTAAAAATCTACTTCTAACACTGCTATCGCTCTTCCGCGCGATTTATAGCTACTAATTTGATTTAGATACTTTCTTACCAAAGGCATTTTTATGAACTCTATCTTATCAGCTAAGGTCTAAAAAGTCAAGAATGTAAACCCAATCAATGAAACAGATAATGATTTAATTTCATTCTTATTTTTTCAAAAATATGATATAATAATAGCAGTTAAAAACTTTTAACTTTATTATGTTGCCTGAAAAGATTCTAAAAGAAGTAATTAAAAAATATAAACTCTGTTCCAGTAAAGATCTGCGTTTAGCGCAAGCCAAGGCCGTTAAGGCCGGCAAAATGTTGGAAGATGTTTTGATTAACGAAGAAATAGTTAACGAAGAACAGTTATACGAAAAATTGGCGCGCCATTTGGATGTGCCGTTTGTCGGACTAAAGGGAAAAGAGATTAAAAAAGATATCTTAAATTTAATTCCCGGTCCAGTGGCCGGCACCCACCAAGTTATCGCTTTTGATAAAGAAAAAGATTCAATCAAGTTAGCTATGGCGGATCCGACCGATATTCAGACCATTGAATTTTTACGGCGTAAAACCGGTTTGGAGCCAAAAATTTATCTAACAACACCGAATGATCTAAAAGAGGCCTTGCATCTTTTTCATGGCGCTTTGGAAGAAGAACTGCAAATTATTCAGGATGTCAATGGCGAGCCAGGCAATAAGGAATTAAAAAAAGCGGCCGAAGAACTGCCAATTATTAATATTGCCAATACTATTTTAGACCACGCTGTTTTCGAAGGCGCGTCCGATATTCACATTGAACCGATGGAAAAACAAGTGGTAGTCCGATATCGCATTGATGGCATTTTAAAACAAGTGATGACTCTGCCTAAAAATGTGCAGAATGGCCTGATTGCCCGCGTAAAAATTCTTTCCAACTTAAAAATAGATGAACACATGATTCCGCAAGACGGACGGTTTAAAATCCAGCTGGAAGAAGACCGCGTCGCTTTCCGTGTTTCTATTATTCCGGTTTACGATGGAGAAAAAATTGTTATGCGTATTTTGCACGAGGGCGCCAAACCCCTTACATTGGAAGCATTGGGTTTCTTAGATAAACCAAAAAAATCAGTTGAGGCCGCTATAAAAAAACCGCATGGGATGATCTTGGTAACCGGCCCAACCGGTTCGGGAAAAACCACTACGCTCTACTCAATCTTGGGGATGTTAAATCGACAGGGCGTAAACATCTGCACGATTGAAGATCCGATTGAATATCACATTCAAGGCATTAATCAAAGCCAGATCAATCCTAAGGTTGGCTTTACTTTTGCCTCCGGTCTGCGCGCTTTTCTGCGCCAAGATCCTAATATTATCATGGTCGGAGAAATTCGGGACAAAGAAACAGCCGAGATAGCAATCCACGCGGCCATGACCGGCCATTTGGTTTTGTCCACTCTGCATACCAACGACGCCCCGACCACTCTGCCCCGCCTAATGGATATGGATATTCCGCCTTTTTTAGTGGCCTATACCACCAACATTATTGTCGCCCAACGTTTGGTGCGAAAAATCTGTCTCCATTGTAAAAAAGAAGATAAATTAGACGCCAACGCCACAGATGAATTGGCTAAAGTTTTTAACACGGAAAAATTGATCCGCTTATTTAAAGACAATTTACCCAAACAACATATCGGCTCGGCGATTAAACAGATGACTTTTTATAAAGGAGCTGGTTGTCATCGTTGCGGACAAACCGGCTACAAAGGACGACAGGGTATTTATGAAGTCCTGATAGTTGATGAAGAAATGATAAAAAAAATAAACCAGCGCGCTACGGCCGATGATATCAAAGATTTGGCTCGTAAAAAAGGCATGATTACGATTATGGAAGACGGACTCATCAAAGCCAAAATGGGAATCACGACGATTAGCGAAGTGCTAAGAGTGACGAAAGAATAATTAGTTCACCAGCTGGCGAAAAGTAGGTTAATTTAAATTATGTCTCCCAAAAAACCTCGAGAAAATTCCGCTCTGGAACAGAAAATAAATATCTGGATCAAGACGCATCTGTCCCGCGTAAAAATGATCGAAAAAATTTTATTTATCAACCACCTTAAAATTATGGTTAAGGCCGGTCTGTCTTTGGTTGAAGCCTTGCGCATTTTAAGCGAGGAGGTTGAAAATAAAAAATTAAAAAATATTATCAGTGAGATAAAATCCGGTGTGGAAAAAGGCAACCAATTAAGCGCCATGCTATCCGCTTATCCAAAAATTTTTCCGTCAATCTATGTCAGCATGATCGCGGCCGGCGAAACAGCCGGCAAGATGGAAGAATCATTGGAGCAGGTCTCTATCCAGATGAAAAAAAGCCATGATTTAAACTCCAAAATTCGCGGGGCATTAATGTATCCGGCCGTAATTTTGACCGCTATGGTCGGCATCAGCATTGAAATCGTCTTCTTTGTTCTGCCAAAGTTAATGATCATGTTTGACGACTTTAACGCCGAACTGCCTCTACCAACCAAAATTTTAATGGCCGTCGTCCAGTTTGGCCAGAACTATGGAATTATTATGCTGGCAGTAATCATGGCCATAGTTATTGGTTTTTACTTTGCCTTGAAACAACCTTATGTTAAAAAAATCGCGCATACTCTGTACCTGAAATTGCCAATTTTTGGCGTTATTATTAAAAAAATAAATTTGGCGCGATTTACCATGACTCTCTCATCGCTGTTAGAAAGCACTATACCGATTATTGACGGCGTTAATATCTGTTCGCAAGTAACCAACAATGTCATCTACCGAAAAAATTTATTGGCCGTGTCTGAAGCGCTAAAAAAAGGCGAATCATTATCGACCTGTCTGACCAAATATCCCAAAACCTTCCCGCCGATGGTA
>CAYHSR010000060.1:0-5091 GCA_964359335.1 uncultured Gammaproteobacteria bacterium
GATAAACGCTGAAAGCATCTAAGCGTGAAGCCGTCTTCAAGATTAACATTCGTTACAGGATCCTTGTAGACTACGAGGTTGATAGGCGCTAGGTCTAAGCTCCGTAAGGAGTTAAGCCGAGGCGTACTAATTTCCAAGCGTACGACGGAAGCACTAAGTAGTGCAACTTACAAATAAAAAAAAGACCATTTTCTTGGTGTCTCAAGTGGTAAGGTCACACCTGTTCCCATCCCGAACACAGAAGTTAAGCTTACCAACGCCGATGATAGCCCTTGGGGCAAAAGTAGGCCGACGCCAGGACAATGGTCTTTTTTATTTGATTATTTTAGGTATTTTTGTTATGCTAATCATAGTAATCTCAATAATGCTATGCCTTACGATAAAGAATTAATTCGCAAGGTAGCCACTTATGTTCGATCGCAATTAGGCAAAGAGCATACCGGGCATGATTGGTTTCATGCCAAAAGAGTGTTGTTGATGGCAAGACGGCTACAAGCCGAAGAAGGGGGTGATTTAATGTTGATTGAATTATCGGCCTTAGTGCATGATTTAGGTGATTATAAAAGGTATGATTACAGCGAGGCAAAAGGAAATTTGGTTTTAAATGCCATGATGGATATTTTGGAAATTGAACGCGAGGTGCAAAAAAAAATAATGGAAATTGTTATTCAGTCGCAGTATAAAGGCACTGATACCAAAACGCCAAATAGCATTGAAGGAAGAATAATCCAGGACGCAGACTGGTTGGACACTTTAGGAGCAGTTGGGATCGCGCGCAATTTTGCCACCAGTGGAGATTCGGGCCGAGTAATTTATAATCCGTCTATTCCTCCTCGCGCTAATTTAAACACAATTGATTACCAGAAAAAGAAAATGGAAAGCACGGCATTTAATTATTTTTTTGAAAAGTCATTACGGTTGCCGACTTTGATGAATACTGAAACTGGAAGGATGATTGCTGGACGGAGGATAAAATTTTTAAAATTATTTATTAGACAATTTTTAGACGAGTGGGATGGAAGACAGTAAGCATACAAGCCTAAAAACATTAAGATAAAAAGACGAAATATCCATTGTTCTATGTCTAAATTAAAAGGTAATGCCCTGGTCGCGCAAGCTGGCGGCCCAACCGCGGTTATCAATCAGAGTTTGGTCGGTGTTATTTTAGAAGCGCGTAAATTCGCGGAAATAGATCGTATTTATGGCGCGCGTTTTGGTGTTAGCGGAATAAGGGATGAGAATTTTGTTGATTTAACGCAATCCACAACGCATAATTTAGAGCGAGTGGCCAATACGCCAGGTTCGGCTCTTGGTTCCACTCGCGAGAAACCGGATGAAAAATATTGTGAGCGGATGTTTGAAGTGATGCGAAAACATAGTATACGCTATTTTTATTATATTGGCGGTAATGATTCAGCGGAGACCTGTAGGATTATTAATGAACAAGCTAAAGCAATTAATCACGAGCTGCGGGTCATTCATATTCCCAAAACCATTGACAATGACATTGTTGGCACCGATCATTGTCCGGGTTATGGTTCGGCAGCCAAGTTTGTGGTCAATGCCTTTGCTGGCGCTAATTTAGATAATCTGTCTTTGTCCGGTGTGTATATTGGCGTGGTGATGGGCCGGCAAGCCGGTTTTTTAACCGCCGCTTCAGCCTTGGCTCGGCATTTTTCTGATGATGGTCCTCATCTGATTTATTTACCGGAAAGAGTTTTTATTATAGATCAGTTTGTTCAAGACGTGAAAACAGTTTATGAAAAATATGGTCGTTGCGTAATTGCCGTTTCCGAAGGTATTCACGATGCTCAAAGTAATCCAATAATAATTAATTTGATGAAAACCAAAGAATATGACGCCCACGGCAATATCCAACTTTCCGGTTGTGGTTTATTAGGTGATTTATTGGCAGATATTATTAAATCACAACTATGTATAAAACGTGTCCGGGCTGACACCTTTGGTTATTTGCAACGTTCATTTTTGGGTTGTGTCAGTCAAGTTGATCGCGAAGAAGCTCGCGAGGTAGGCGAACGAGCGGTGCAGTATTCGGTTTGGGATGATGTTGACGGTTCAGTGGCCATTGAACGAGCTGGTGATTACGCGGTTAATTATAAGTTAATTAAATTGGAAGAAGTGGCTGGTAAAACTAAAATCATGCCGGATAATTTTATTAAGAGTAATAATATGGTTAGTGAAGATTTTATAAATTATAGTCGTCCTCTGGTTGGAGAATTGGAGCCAGTGGAAAGGATTATGGCTGTAAATGTGGATAGAAAGTAGATTTTAAAATTATTCAGTTATTTTAAATATTAACTATATGATCGGTTATAAAGAATTAGGCTTTGTCAACACTCGTGAAATGTTTATCAAAGCCATGTCTGGCGGGTATGCCGTTCCGGCATATAATTTTAATAACATGGAGCAATTACAGGCCATTGTCATCGCTTGTTTAGAAACCCAATCGCCGGTTATTTTACAAGTATCAAAAGGCGCGCGTGAATATGCCAATCAAACTATGTTGCAATATATAGGACAAGGTTCAGTAGCGATGATGAAAGAAATAGTAGAAGCTAAAGGGCTTAGGGAAATTCCAATTACTTTACATTTAGATCATGGCGACAGCTATGAATTGTGTGTTTCTTGTGTAGAAAAAGGATTTTCTTCGGTAATGATTGATGGTTCGCATTTGTCGTATGAGGAAAATGTTTCTTTAACAAAAAAAGTCGTTGAATACGCTCATCAATTTGATGTGACAGTGGAAGGAGAGTTGGGTGTTTTGGCCGGTGTAGAAGATGACATATCAGCCGAGTCGCATCATTATACTAAACCGGAAGAAGTAGAAGATTTTGTTAAAAAAACCGGCGTTGATTCATTAGCCATTTCTATTGGCACTTCGCATGGCGTGTATAAATTTAAACCAGGACAGAATCCAAAAATTCGTTTGGATATTTTGCGTGAAATTGAAAAACGATTGCCAGGATTTCCAATTGTTTTACATGGTTCCTCGTCTGTTCCTCAAGAATATATTGCCATGATAAATAAATATGGCGGCGATATGGAATCAGCTATCGGCATACCGGAAGATCAGCTGCGCGAAGCCGCTAAATCATCGGTTTGTAAAATTAATATTGATTCGGACGGCCGATTAGTCATGACCGGAGTTATCCGCAAGGTTTTGAGTGAAGATAAAAAAGTGTTTGATCCTCGCAAATATTTAGGTCCGGCTCGCGAGGCGCTCAAAGAGATGTACGTCAGAAAGAATCGTGATGTATTGGGGAGTGATAATAAAGTTTAGTTGTTTATAGTATGGAAGATAAACAAATTACAACAGTCATATTGGATTTGGATAATACCTTGATCAGGACTGAGAAAATAAAAAATTACATAGATTCCATTGCCACACAACACGGCATCAGAGACACAGAGGCTGCCGATCTATATAAATCTGTCAGAAAGGCGGATGGCGAGGTGGCTTTTGATCTCAACGGTTCCTATCTTGAAATTTTAAAATTCGTTTTAGATCAAAAAAAACTTCAATTTAACCAAGATATTTTTAATAATACTGTAAAACAGATGGAATCCGATCCAACATTATTGATAGAAGGGGCAAAAGAATTATTGGAAATATTGGCTCAGAAAGGATTAAGAATTGTAATTTTAAGCTTAGGAGATAGTAAGTGGCAGAAAAAGAAAATGGATTTTTCCGGATTAACTGATTGCATTGAACAACTGAAAGAACGATACAAGGCTACGGTAGATGTAGTTTTTACTAATAGAGAATCAGAGTCAGTCAATCGATCAATATCGTATATGATCGGTGAGATGAAAAAAATAACCAGCGTCGCCGCCTGTAAGATAACAGCCATAAAAGAAATATTTGGTAAAGATTGTGACGGTAAAGCCATCGTCTTCTTTAATGATAAACCAACTGAGACCGATGATTTGTTGGCTGAATTTTCTAAACTGCGGGCATATATTAGAATAGAAGAGACAGATAGAAGATATAATAGCGATAATTTTAAAGAATTGGAAAAGAAATATCCCGATCGTGTGGTAGTTAATACAAGTTTATTAAGATTAAAAGAATTATTTGTAGAAAATTTAGCTTCTAACTATGAAACAGACAGAGAACATGCGCGCTCACAACATAGATAAATTTGCTGTTATAATTCTCGCCGCTGGTCAAGGCACTAGGATGAAAAGCGATTTGCCCAAGGCTATGCATTTATTAAATGGCCGGCCGTTGATAGATTATGTAGTTGCCGGTGTGGAAAAAAACAATGATCGCGTTGTGGTAGTCAAGGCCTTTGATAACAATTTAGTCAGCGATTATCTTAAAGATAGAGTTGAATATGCGGTTCAAAAAGAAATTTTAGGTACCGGCCACGCGGTGATGTCCGCTGAAAATCTAGTCAATGGCAGTGTTGATCATGTAATCGTTTTATATGGCGATATGCCATTTATTACTCAGGAATCGATTGCACAATTAAAAGAAAAACATTTACAACGAGATAATACTATTACTTTAATGACAACTGTTTTGCCTGATTTTAATGATTGGCGCTCGGCCTTTTACAGTTTTGGCAGAATTATCAGAGGATTTGACGGGCATATTATCAAGATTGTGGAGAAAAAGGATGCCAGCGTTGATGAATTAAAAATAAGAGAAGTTAATCCATCATATTTTTGTTTTAAAGCGGATTGGCTATGGAAAAATTTAAAGAAATTAGATAATAAAAATGCTAATCAAGAATATTATTTAACTGATTTGTTAAAATTAGCGATTGATAACGGAGAAAAAATTTCTTCAATTGAGATTGATCCGCGCGAGGCTGTAGGGATAAATAATCAGGAAGATTTGGTTAAGGCGGAAAGTATAATATAAATATGGTACAGAATCAAAGACAATTATTGACCGGTTCCCAAGTTGTTATCCAAGGAGCGATTGATGCCGGCGCTCAGATGATGTATGGTTATCCGATTACGCCAACAACCGAAATATTTACCAGCTGGATTGACCGTCAACAACCGTATTTACAAACCGAAGACGAAATTTCGGCTGGTTTTGCGATTTGTGGCGCTGTC
>CAYHSR010000061.1:0-5081 GCA_964359335.1 uncultured Gammaproteobacteria bacterium
ACCGCGGACCTACTCCTTACCATGGAGTTGCTCTACCAACTGAGCTACAACGGCACCACTACGCTTTGGCTTGCACGAAAACTTCAACGCGCAAGGCGCGATAGTGGGCCGGGAAGGATTTGAACCTTCGAAGGCGTAAGCCAGCAGATTTCACAAACCCGAAAATTTCTTTTCGGAGTGGACTATATCTTTATCACGACTTAGTCGAGATACTCCGGTATCTAGTCTCTACGGCGCCCCAATAAAACATATTGGGTTCCCACGGTATTAACATAGCTTTAACTTTAGCCTTAGCTTTCACCGTTATCCCAGAGAGTTCATCTTAAAATTTCTTCTAAGAGCTGCAATTATTTTTACAGTCTGCCCCATTTGACCGCTTTGGTACCGACCCATTTATAATTTTTCAATTGTGTCATAACATAGTGATAGAATTTTTTCCATCAATTTTTTATCACTGTAACGTACGTGGATAACGCCATTTAGCATTATTCTTTTACCTCTATTTAATGCTGAACGTATGTATGGCTTAGTAAATTGACCGCGTTGAGCATTTAATTGAGACGACCAATACCCTATTAATTTTTCGGGATCTTGATCTGAAAAACAATATAAGTAATATCTAAGTTTTTTTTCATTAACACGACACACTTTTCTTAAAAACTTTAGGAATAATTTTACTGTTCGGCAATCAGAATTGGCAAAGTCAACTGTGGTTCCTGTTTTTGCACCCTCGCCATAGTATAACATTACTGCCGCAATCAATAGTTCTCGTTCATTTGCAGATAAAGTTTTTTTAAAATGAAATGAGGGTTTTTTGTTGTCAAATAAAATTTTATTTTGTTCCCACAAACTTTTTCGCGGGACTTCTTGTCGTCGTAGTGAACTATAAACTTGTTTTAAAGATATGTTTAATATTTTGGCAATTTCCTTCCCCATCATCCCGCCCATGTAGTAATCCTTCACTGCCATCTCTTGTTTTTTGTTAATTCTATTATTAGGCATATTATAAGTGGCGCATAGCCACCTACATTGTACCATACATTCTTAATTTCATCAATCATCTACCACTATTTAGTAAACTTATATTACAACAAATTATCTTTTTATCTGTTCTACTCTTAGTCTATCAATCCGATCGCGAAAACCGTCCAACTTTTGATTCTCAACATTTACAATCCGCAAATCATTATAACCCTTTAAGGCCAAATCTTTATCGTGGCATATTATAGCAGTTTCTATTAATAAGTCAAGATATTTAGGATTCTGTGGTTCTAATTCTATCGCTTGAACAATCGCTTCTCTCGCCACTAACGGCTGATTGACTTTCAATAACAATTCCGTCAGATGATAGAACCGAGGCGAAACAGCGTCGTTGATTAAAACCGCTTTTTGATAACAATTTATGGCCTCTTCCAAGTCACCTTGACTTTCAGCAATCTCGGCTAATTTGACAAAAGCCGCGTCATCATCCGGTTCAATGCGAGTCAAAAACAATAAAGTCTGCCGAGCCTCTTCTAATTCTCGTTTGTTAATATATATATCCGCTAAACCGCGATAGGCCGGCACATTTTTGGTTTCTAAACTAATGATTGAGATGTAATAATTTTCAGCATCATCCAATCGACCGTTTACCAAACTTTCTTCCGCCTCATTAAGCAAATGCTGAATCTTGATTTCTTTATCCTCTCCGGTCGACTCAATCGCCATTTTTTTCCGCGCTATGTCCTCATGTTGCCATAAACGGTAAATTTTATTGACGTAATCTCTAAATTTAGATTGGCTCAGTTTCCAAAACTTACCCAATGGAATCAAAACGCCAAATAATTTATGACTAAATGTTCCACCTCGTTCCGCTAACCGTTTATAGATAATTTTCTTTTTGGTCTGAGCGACTTTTTCTTGCGGTAAACTATTGGTATCTAAATTAGATAATTGAGGAAATTTACGGATAATAACAAAAAATATAATAACTAAACTGATAATTAATAATGTAAGAAAAAATATAAACATAAAAATAATAAAATCACAAATAACAAACTCTAAATTCTCAATCTTTTGTTAAAGACAACTTGACTCCGATTTTAATTCATTTGTTTCACATTTTCTAATATTCTTTGCCATGACCCTTTTTGAGTTGAGGCCCCGCCAACCAAAACGCCGTCAATAATCGGATCAGCTAAAAATTCAACTACATTTTCCGGTCGGACGCTCCCGCCATACAATAGAATCGGTTCTTGCCCCAAAATCTTTGTTACCATTTTTTTAATTTCCAGCTGAAGCGCGATCACATCCCTTAAACATGGGGTCAAACCAGTGCCAATTGACCAAACCGGCTCGTAGGCGATTATTGCCTTAACACTGAGAGGCCAATCTAAATTTTGATAAGCCGCCTCAATTTGTCTAAATACAACTTCTTTGGCCATTCCCTCATCTCGCTCCACGTTGGTTTCTCCGACGCATAAGACAGGAGTTAAACCATTCTTCAAAATCGCTTCGATTTTTTTTCGCGTCTCTTCAAGTGATTCGCCAAATTGGTGACGGCGCTCGGAATGGCCGACTAAAACATACTGACAACCCAAATCGGCATACATTCGCGCCGAAATTTCGCCGGTATAACCGCCTTGGTCAACCCAATAGCAATTCTGCGCGCCGATTTTTATTTTACTATCACCTAAAATACGACTAACCTGATCAAAAGCTAACGCGCCGGAAAAAATAGCGACAGAGAAATTGGCCGATAAATTCTTGGTCTGTTCCAAATAAAATTCAGCAAGCCCAATACTTTCGGATAAATTTAAATACATTTTCCAATTAGCGAATAAATAGATTGTTTTTTTATCGTTCATATTTTTGAATATATGAAATTATTTTCTCCTTTTTCACATCGCCAATCACCGCCAGCCGAATTTGATCCATTCTAAATAATTGTTTAGCGACTTTTTGGACTTCCGAAGTGGTCACGGCTTTTAATTTTCTAAAAACTTCCTCTCTGGTTTTAATTTTATCATTAAACCAAAACTGCTTGGCAAACCAATCGGCCATGACACTGCTGTCTTCGGCCGCTAAAGTCATCCGGCCGACAAAAGAACTTTTGGCGTCTTTTAATTCGCGCGCGCTAACCTTTTCATTAGCAATTTTATTTATTTCTTGTACGATTACTTTTAACGCTTCCGACAGGCGCGCTGGATCCAATCCTGCTTGAATTTGCGCCGAACCGACATCGCGATAATAATTCCAATCAGTTCGCACCATGTAGGCCAATCCTCGCCTCTCGCGCACTTCAATAAACAATCGTGAATTCATACCAACGCCTAAAATATGCAACAAAATATTTAAGGCATACATGCGTTGATCGTTGTATTTTAGACCGGGGAATCCCAAAATAAGATGCGCTTGATCTAATTTTTTTTCTTTAACCGCCACTCGCTCGGTCAAGGCCAATTTTTTTGGCCAAGTATATTTTTTAAAATTTTTAACTAAATCTTCGTTCAATAGCTGGCGATCTGTTTCTCTGACAAAATAATTCAAGCAATGGCTTAACTTTTTCTTATCTGACAAATCACCGGCCACTACTAACACCATGTTATTGGGTATATAGTATTTCTGATAATAATCAAACAATGCCGACCGAGTGATATTTTTAACGGTCTGAATTGTGCCGCCAATATCCCGGCCTAATGGATGATTTTGTCCATACATCACTTGATCAAACAGGTGGTCAATCGCCATGGTCGGATTATCTTCATACATTCTTAATTCCTCAATTATGACTCCTTTTTCTCGGATAACTTCCGCTTCGTCCAATTTGGAATGAAAAATCATATCTGAGAGTAGATCAAAAGCCAGTTCTCGTTTGGCGCTATTAATTTTTACATAATAACCAGTATAGTCCTTGCCTGTAAAAGCATTATAATCAGCACCCTGAGATTCCAACAGACTGGAAATATCTAAAGCGTTCGGACGTTTTTGCGTTCCTTTAAACATCAAATGCTCCACGAAATGCGACGCGCCGGAAATTTTGCTGTCTTCATAACGAGAGCCGACAGGAAATAAAGCCATTACGGTAATGGCTTTAGTGCCTTTTATGGGCATAGTTATTAAATTGATTTTGTTTTTTAATTTAGACAGTTTATACATAGCCTCAATTTAATTCCGGCCGCATCCTCTCAATCACTTTATTATATGACTCAATTAATACTCTTAGCTTTGGTAATAATACATCTTTTTCCTCCCCCAAGACGGCTTCAGCTCTATAATCCAAATAAATTGGCTCGTTAAACGAAAAATCAATGGCATCAGCGCCGATCAAATTTATAATTGCTGATTTTAACTTACCTTGCAATTCTATCAATGTCATCTTGTCGCTATCTCCTAAATTAGATGGCCAGAGAATGTGATTCCTCTCTAACCAATAATTATCATTTTCTAATGGCATAAATAAACAGTTATATATTAAATTTATCTATAAAATAATTTTTTAAATCAGCGATATCTATTCTTTCTTGTTTCATTGTATCTCTATCTCTGACCGTCACTTTCTGATCTGCTAATGATTCAAAATCCACGGTAATGCAATAAGGCGTGCCGATTTCGTCTTGCCGGCGATAACGTTTACCAATGCTTTGTGTTTCATCGTATTCAACCATAAATTGTTTGCGTAAATTCGCGGCTATTGGTTTGGCTACTTTGGCAAGCTCCTCTTTTTTAGATAAAGGCAGGATTGCCACTTGGATTGGCGCCAAATGTTTTGGAAACTTCATCACAACTCTATTTTCCGTTTCGCCTTTCTCGGCTGTTGGCGCCTCTTCTTCGTGATAAGCTTCCAGTAAAGACACTAACAACATCCGATCAATGCCAAAAGTCGGCTCTATCACATGCGGTAAAAATTTCTCGCCCGTCTCTGGATCCACATAATGTAAATCCTGACCGCTAACTGTTTCATGGCGAGATAAATCAAAATCCGTCCGATAAGCGATACCATGCAACTCTTCTACTCCAAACGGATATTTATACTCAATATCAACCGAGCGCTTGCTATAATGCGCTCTCTCGCCATCAGGAATTTCGCGCCACACCAAATT
>CAYHSR010000062.1:0-5063 GCA_964359335.1 uncultured Gammaproteobacteria bacterium
CATCAAAAATAGCTTGTATAAATTTTAGCAGCTCTTCTTCATTATGTTTGAAGTTGTTTAATTGTTTTTGTACAAGATAAGGTAAATCTTTTATATTATCGCATTTTTCTATAGCTGGAAGATAATTGAAAAAGAAATCACCAAAATAAATCACCGGTTTTTTAAGGATGGTGGCCTCCCATCCGACAGAACTGCTGATCACTGTTATTAATTTTGCATGAGGAATAATATCGAAACTGCTTATACTTGGATTAATAAGTTTTACATTAGGTATCTTTTTAAGTTCTTTATAAAATTTGCGTGGACGAAAAGGTATCATTACAGGATGTTCTTTGACATATAATTTGTGTTCCAGAGGCAGGGAACGGGCAATATTGCGGATCAAATTTATTTGATCGGTAAAATACGGGGCGTATAATAGCAGACCAATTTCCGGTTCATAATGTAAAGGGAAAAAAGTGAAAGGTTCTTCTGGTTTGAATTCATCATACAGATCGTTTAAACCGATTGCATTTCTGATTTTTCTTTTTACTCGGTCCACAATATAGTACCAAGGATGCATTTCGTAAGTATAATCTTGTAAATTTCGTTTATTTTTATATCCGTATAGTACTTTTATGTACCAGCTTATTGAACGCCATATTTTGTTTGGCAATAGAAATGTGAATTGACTGGCTTTACTTTTTTTTCTTGTATTGGCTTCATTTACCGTTTGAAGGTATGACTTTGGTTTTTGGCGGAATTCGTTTAAAAATTTTTCTGCGTCTTTGGTTTCTGTTTTTTCAGATAAATATTTTTTAAATAGTGCGTTAGCATCTGTAAATTTATCGTATTCTTCACTTATCAGGTATCGTTTTTCTGTCGTTGTGGGTGTTACCACATATACTTTTATACCCATTTTTTTTGCTACATGATAAATAAATAAATTACCAAGAGCGCCAATAATACCCGCAAAAATAAAATCAGGTTTTTCTTTTTCCAGCATTTCAATAATTGCCTTAGCATGAACTTGAAAAATACGGATGAGTTCTTCGTGGGTATATTTTGGCGTGTTATAGGGGTATTCGCGCACCAATTGGTTGAACATTAAAACTCTGTCAATAGTAATATATGGCCATAAATTTGGTATGCCATATTCTTTTTCTATCCGTTTGATATATTCCAAATCCAGTTTTTCCGTTTTGTATCGATTATGTATTTCTTCATCAAGAAGTAAAGCGCCGTATTTAAAATCTTTTTGAGATTTAAGAAAATCATAACCATCACGCTGGTAAATATAACCGCAAAATTCATTGATGCCGTATTGTTCTTTGAGGTTTATGGCCATACTGTGGCCCAGATACGTAAAACGTCTTTGTAAAAGAAGGCATGCCTTCATATAAAATGATTAAGATTTTTATGTTATTTTACTATAAAATAAAATTGTGTATATGTCAATGTGACAGATTAAATTTAAACGCCACCCCTTGTTTTTATAGGTTAATGTTGCTATTATTATATATATTTAAAAGATATCGGGTAAAATATGATAAATTTGTCTAATTATCGCGTTATAATAGATGGTGGAAACAGGTTTTTCTTGAAGATATTAGAAAAAGAAAATGTAACGCGGGAATATTGTAATTGGCTAAATGATCCGGTGGTTAACAAATATTTAGAAACTAGAAGCGCGTCTATTCGTGAATTGGAAGGATATGTTGCTGGCAAGTTGATGGATAAAAAAAGTCTTTTGTTTGGAATTTTTAATAAATTAGACAATAAACATATCGGCAATATTAAATTAGAGCCTATAGATTTTGAAAGATTTTGTGCTACAATGGGTATTATAATTGGGGATAAACATTATTGGGGGCGTGGATTGGCCACGGAAGCAACACGCGTATTGGTTGATTATGCTTTTAATGAATTAGGACTTAAAGAAATTAATTTGGGCGTAATTTCTGAAAATAAACCAGCAATACGAGTTTATGAAAAGTGCGGTTTTGTAAAATATCGAACTGATAAAAAATTTTTAAATCATAATGGTCAATTGTTTGATTGTGTGTATATGCGTAAAATCAATACTAAAGTATAAGATAAAAATATGTCTGAACGAATAATAAGTAATCCAAAAGATTTGATCCGTTGCGCTCGTTGTGTGATGCCGGAAACACAAGAGACTATTGTATTTGATGAAAATGGCGTGTGCAGTACTTGTCGCAATATTGATATTAAACATGAGAAAATTGATTGGCAATCCAAGAAAAAAGATTTTTTAAAATTGCTTGATCAATATCGCGGTAAATATGCTTATGATTGTATTGTGCCGTTTAGCGGAGGCAAAGATAGCGTGTATGCTACATATTCACTCGTGCGCGATTACGGATTAAGACCACTGGTTGTATCTTATGATCATCATATGATCCGGCCAAAAACTGTGCAAAATCGCGAACGTGTTTTTAAGCGCATAGGTGTAGATTTTTTTTCATATAGGACAAATTGGCATTTGGTAACCAAATTAATGCGTGTCGGGCTTGAAAGAAAAGGCGATATCTATTGGTATCAGCATTCTGGTATTTTTGCGTCGCCAATGCATATGGCCGTAAAATTTGGCGTGCCACTCGTAATTTGGGGCGAGCCCTCATCTGAATACACTTCATATTATAATTATGATGAAGTGGAAGAGGTTGATGAAACACGATTCAATATGTTCATTAATTTGGGCATTACGGCGCAGGATATGGTTGGTTTTTTGGATGATAAAAATATTACGCTAAGAGATCTTCAATTTCATAAATATCCTGATAAAAAAGATTTGCAAGCCATTAAATGCCGATCGATTTGTCTTGGCAGTTATCAGCCGTGGGATGTAAAAAAACAAGTGGCGATAATTAAAAAAGAGGTTGGTTGGGAAGGCGATGTGGTGGAAGGCGTGCCGCCGGAATATAATTATGAAAAAGTTGAGGATATGCTTCAAGGCGTACAAGATTATTTGAAATATATAAAACGCGGTTATGGCCGGATGAGTCATCTGGCTTCAATTGATATTCGTAATGGCCGCTTGACTCGTGAAAAAGCGATGGAGATGCTCGACAAATGGGAAGGTTTGCGTCCGGCCAGTTTGGATATTCTGCTCAAGTGGCTGAATATTTCAGAAAAAGAGTTTTATGATATAACGGTGCGACATAGCGTCAAACCGTGGAAGCATAATTCTGATAATATTAGAAAAGGCGAACCTCTGCCTGATATGAAAGATTGGGTGATTGAATAAATAAAATAATTATTATGATTGTTGTTGTTGATTATGGTATGGGAAATTTGCGATCAATTGCGAAGGCTTTGGAGTATGTCGGTGGAGATGTAATTATAAGTAATAAACCGGAAGATTTAAGAAATGCGGGAAAAATTGTTTTACCGGGTGTTGGAGCATTTCGCGATGGTATGGAAAATTTACGAAAAAATGGATTAGATTTGATTTTAAATAAAGAAATAAAAGAAAAAAAGAAACCGTTTTTGGGTATTTGTTTGGGTATGCAATTGTTGGCAGACAAGAGTTATGAATTTGGCGAGTGGAATGGTCTTGGTTTTATTTTCGGAGAAGTAAAGAAATTTGACATAGATAAAAAATATAAAATACCGCATACCGGATGGAATAATGTTAAATTTGTTCAAGAGCATCCATTATTAAAAGGTGTTAAAGATAATTCTGATTTTTATTTTGTGCATAGTTATCATTTGGTTTGTAAGGATAAAACAACAATGGCGGGTACTTGCGATTATGGCGGTGATTTTACAGCCATGGTGTTCAAAGACAATATTTTTGCCACACAATTTCATCCGGAAAAAAGTCAAAAAAGCGGTTTAAAAATACTTGAAAATTTTGTAAAGTTAGAAATTTAAATATGTTGAAAAACAGAATTATTCCCATTCTTTTGCTTCGGGGCGGACGAATGATAAAGACAATTCAATTTGATAAATACAGAGATGTAGGTGATCCGATTACTACGGCGCGAGTATACAATGCTCAACGCGCGGATGAGCTTATGTTTTTGGATATTTCTGCGAGCAGTGAAGAACGTAAAACATTATTGAGTATAGTGCGTGAATCGGCTGAGGAGTGTTTTATGCCGCTTTCAGTTGGCGGCGGAGTTAGAAGTTTGGAAGATATTCGCTTGCTTTTACAAAACGGAGCGGATAAAATAGTTATAAATACGGCCGCTTTTGAAAAAAAGGGTTTTATCAAGGAAGCCGCGGAGAAATTTGGCAGTTCAACGATTGTAGTATCTATTGATGTGAAAAAAAATAAAAATGGGAAATATGAAGTTTATATTTGCGGTGGGAAAAAAGCCACAGGATTAGATCCGGTGGATTGGGCAAAAGAGGTTGAGGCGGAAGGCGCGGGAGAAATCATGATAACTTCCATTGATAAGGAAGGCGCAATGAAAGGACTGGACATTAAATTGGTTAAATCAGTTTCAAAAGCAGTATCCGTCCCGGTGATAGCTTCAGGCGGGGTTGGATCTTTGGAAGATTATCGGCTTGGTTTTGAGAAAGGCGGAGCCAGTGCCGTCGCTGCCGGAAGTATATTTCATTTTACCGATCAAAATTTGATTATGACGAGAAATTATCTTACACATCAGAAAGTGAATGTGAGATCTTAAATTTTTATTTATCATTTTAATTATTTTTATGAGCGTGGAACAAAATAAATTTATAGTTTTTGGTTCACCTTTGATTGAAGAGGATGAAATTCAAGAGGTGATGAATACTTTGAGATCCGGCTGGATTGGCACCGGGCCAAAGGTTACAAAATTTGAAGAATTAGTGTGTGAATATGTGGGGGCAAAGTATTCCATTGCTTTGGCTTCTTGCACAGCCGCACTGCATCTGTCTTTGTTGGCATATAGCATTGGCGCGGGCGATGAGGTAATTACTACGCCTTTAACTTTTTGCGCGACTGCTAATTCCATTATTCATACCGGGGCGACGCCTGTTTTTGTTGACATTGACAGAAATACAATGAATATTGATGAAAACAAAATCGAACAGGCAATTACAAAAAAGACCAAGGCGATAATTCCGGT
>CAYHSR010000063.1:0-5028 GCA_964359335.1 uncultured Gammaproteobacteria bacterium
CGCGGTTTCCGTTACTGGTGTTGGCTCTGGTTTAGTTTCACTTTTCTCTACCACCTTCGGCGACTCGACGACTGGCGCTTCTGTTGCCGGCGTTTCTGTTACCGGCGCCTCCCCCGCTGGCGGCGCAGCTTCCGCTTTAGTTTCTGCTCCCTCGGCTGCTGGTGGATTTTGGTTAGAATTGATTATTTCTTCGGGCATATGTGGATAATTTTTGACTTTTTTAAATTGACTTTTTTAAATTTGACAGTGTGGATAAGATATGCTATATTAAATTTGTCTTTTGGTTCTGCCATAGAACCGAAAGGGTATTACATCCAAGAGCCACCTTCCTTGCGGAGGGTGGTTTTATTTTACCATCGCTAATAAAATTTTAAAAAATAATTTTGTCATTAAAAATATCAAACTCTCCTAAAATTATTTCCATCGATTCTTGAGATATTCCAAATTTTTTTGCTAATGGATTGGCAATATAGGATCTTAGCAAAATCTTGTCAAATTTATCTATGTTAATAGCTGCTCGTGCTTTTTTTAATTCATCATTCAAATACTGATTCAATAACTCCCTTGGCACTAATAAATGTCCAGCGAATTTGTTGGCTTGGGTTTCCAAATATCCATATTGTTCGGCTGGTATTAACTCAATAAAACCGTAAAAATCCTCAAATGAATTAATTTCCAGGCTGGCATAAAAATTTTTATGTAAAATAAAATGACCAATTTCGTGCGCTAAAGAAAAACGCAGACGATTTTGGCGCCTTTCATCTTCAAATAAATCTTTGTCAATATATAAACAGCTCCAATCAGAGGTAATTAAAGCATCGGTATTACAAAGTTTTTCTAGTTCTGGAATTGGTATTATATTTACTTCGAGACGGACGTCAATTATTTTTTCAATGTCAAGCGGTAAGCAATTATCCCAATATTTCTCTCTAAATCTTTTCGCATTTATTTTTATTATTTCATTTTTAATATAAGGAATTTTAATCTTTGAATAATCCATAATTTTATGAGTTTCGAATTAACTCAATCAAGCGATCAATTTCCTCTTTAGTCGGCTTTTCATTGCGCAAGGTGCGAAAGACTGCGGGCAAATAATTAACCGCGTTTTTTTGCTTTAAAATGTCTTCAGGAATAATCCCTTGGGCTACTTGCGCTAAATCTAGAAATTCTTCAAAATCCCGGCTAGCCGGCTTTAAGTTAAGCGCTCTTGCCCATTTTATTAATACTTTGGTCTCGGATGGCGGAGATAAAACTCCCCGCTCTATTTTACTCCAGTTGCTGGCATCATAATCAACTAACTGGCACGCTTCGCGTAAACTTAAATTTTTAGCAATTCTTGATTTTTTTAAAAGTTCCCCAAATTTTTTTAAATTTTTCTTCATAATATATTTTCTTACATTTTTAAATATAATAAATATCTGTGGTAATTATATACCACAGATATTTATTTGTCAACTGGTATTTTGTGGATAATTTATTTGTTGCTGTCTTCCAATAATCCTTATCTCCTTCTCCACTAGCTTATATAACTTAAAACCATCTCGTCAATTTGTCTCTCTTACTTAATTCCTCTTAGCTGTTTCTTTAAACTTTCGCTGACTTCCTCCATTAACTTCTTATAATCATCTCTGTTTTTACTATTTTTTAACACTAGAAAACTAATTTCTCTTTTTTTAACCGGAAGCTGTATATTTAACAGTTTTGTTTTACCAATCTGGTAATTTTCAAACTTATTAAATAATTCCAACAGTCTTTTATAATGACTGTCTTCTATAAAAAGACGACTCTCTTTAACTTCTTTTTTAGTTTTCTTTAAATTACTAACAAATTGTTCTAAATTTTCTCCCTTCACTTTCTCCCATAAGACGTCGGCAATGCTTTCCAAATCGCACAATGACCTCCATAATTGAGTATACAAATCAAACTGCTTTCCTAAATAACGCAAAGAATTAGTTCTTAATTCCTCTAACTGACTTTTATATTTTTCTATATCCTTCTGATGTTCTTTTTTTTCTTTCTCTAATATCCGATTAGCCCAAATCTTGCCAAGCCAGGAAGATAAGCCAATTATAATAATACCAGCACCACCAACTGATCCGAAGACTGCTATAAGTATTTTAAAAATATTATACCAGCTCATATTGTTTTATTTAATTATCCTCAATAATTTTAATCTCCTCCCCCGTCAATCCATACAACTCATAAACCTTCTGGTCAATAATTTTATCCGTCTCCTCAATTTCTTTTTTAATCTGATTATATTCTTTATCATCTAAAATTGGGTCTAATTTTTGGAGGGATTTATTTAGTTTCAACATTTTATCCGCTAAATTTGCTAATTCATCATGTTTGGCTTTTTCTTTTTTGATAGATAAGTCTATCCTGAAAATTGGAAACTGCGCCAGCTCTTTGACTTTAAATTGTGGAAAAATTTTGCGTTGAAATTTATCAAAAGTGTTAGCAAACCAAAAACTTACAAGCCGGGAATTCAAAATTGCTAATAAAAAAGAAGGGATATATTTAAAATCAAAAATAACCATACTATTTATATCATTTAGATAATCTTCACCAACAAAAACCGCATTGATAGAATATGGAAGTGGAGAAGGAATTTGTCTGACTAAAATTCTGGGGCCTATAAATGGAACGGAGCGTCTTGGCTCAGCCAACCAATCTCCATAACTTAAATATTCCCCAGACCATTTTAATTTATAACGCATAACATCTCGGCCATCTAAATACTTTCTAAAAGTTTTATTTTCTTTTTTATTAGAGTGAAATAATCGCGAGTTTTTTATCTTCTCTGTTTGTATTGGGCTACCTTTTCCAACTTGGTAGGCCTTTAATCCCGTAGAAACCTCTGCACATTCCTTTAATGAAATTGAAAAGTTTTTAATCTTATTTAAAATAGTCATCTTCTCCTCGCTTTTCATTGCAGATATATTAATAATGAGGTTATTATCTTGGAAAGAAGTCGGCAAAAATTTGCCTAAAATTTCTAGAATTCCTTCGCTAAATTCTCCCAGCGTTATTTTATCCGGTTTGCCATTTTGAAAAATCAACAAACAAGAATCAACGCTGGCATCCTCAAAAACCTTGTCATGAATATTTACAATCTGCAAATTTTTTGTTCTATTGAGCAAAAACCTGCGTAAAGAAGTAAAAGTGTCAATAGTGAGCCAATTGTTTGGCACTATAAAACCAAAATGTCCATCTTTTTTAAGCAGTTTAAGTCCTAACTCAATAAACAAAAGATAAGTATTAAGTTGATATTGCTGCAGTAATGGAAAATTATCATAATAATATTTTTTTTCTTCATCGGAAAAACTACCACCCCGAGCAAAAATATATGGCGGATTCCCCACAATAACATCAAATCCACCTTGCTTAAAAACTTCTGAAAATTGTTTTTGCCAGTTAAACGCTTTGTCGGAAAATTTTGGATCGTCTATTAAGGAATTGCCAATCTCAATATTGTGATCTAAATTTGGAAGTTTAGCGCGGCGGCCCACCATCTTTAAAAGTAAATTTAGCCGGGCCAATTCTACCGCTTCTTCGTCTAAATCAACGCCATAAATATTGTTTAATAAAATTCTTTGTTTTTCTTGAGCGGAAATTAGTTTTTCACCTTGATTTTTATTAAAAGCTTGTTCCAATTTTTCTAATTTATCTCCCTTGCCTTTGAATTTATCTTTTTGATTTTTTTGCCAATAATCAATTAACGTTTGATAAGCGGCAATTAAAAAAGACCCGGAGCCGCAAGCTGGATCTAAAATTTTTATTTTTTGAATTTCCGCCGGAGTTTTAGTTTTTAAAACTTCGCCTAAAGTATTTTGCACAATATAATTTACGATGTAACGAGGAGTATAATAAATACCCTGGGATTTTCGCTTATTTGATTTTTTATCGCCGCCATTTTCTTTTTGAATGTGGCCCAAATACTGTTCGTAAATGCTCCCGAATACATCCGCCGGAATGTCCGCAAAATTATATCTGACACCTTTTTTTGTTTTATATAGTTCTTCTATTATGTCCTCAAAATCATGGTCATCAGCTTCTAATTTGTCTCCCAAATGATCGCAAGCGTCTTCTTTAAACAAACCACTGTTATAGCCACTATCAATCTTACGAAATATTTTATTTAAAGAAAATAATAATTCATCGGCCTTTGTGCCTTTCTTTTCTTGCCATGCCCTAACTATGGGCTGTAAAATTATGTCTTCAATTTTTCTGTCCTCTAACGTTCTGATAAAAATTAATCTGTCTAAAATTCTTTGGACATATTCGGCAATTTTTATTTTTTCAATATTAGAATTATAACTACATAAATTTTTATATAATAAATCCCGCCATGTTACTAAATCGTCTGCTAATTGTTTATCAATAGATTTCTTTGGCCGCCGTCCGTATTTATCCGCCTCCTTTTCCAAAACGCCTTTTTCAAAAGCTTCTTTGGATAGCCACCATAATCTTTCATCTGTTAAATAATCGGGGTATTTTATTTCAATAAATTGGCAGCTTTGAATATCTGGCTCATCCCACTCGGTATTAAAAACTTTTATCGCTTCAAAATCCGTTAAAATAGCCCAGGACACTGATTTATGCCAAGAATAATCCATGGCTTGCTCGGCCCATCTTTCTTCATCTAAATTAATGGGGATTGCCTTTGCCTCAATAAAAAACTTTGTAATTCCATTAATTCTAAAAGAATAGTCTACTCTTTTTTTTGATACTTTTTCTTCGGGCCACACATCTTTTTCAAAATCCCAACCCAATGCCTCAAAAAGTGGGCGGATAAAACGATCTTTTGTCGGTTGCTCATTATAAGTTTTCTTTTGCTCGTCTGATAAACTATTATATCTCTCAACCAACTTTTTAATTTTTTCTAATGATTGTTGCTTGTTCATAAACACAAAGTTGTTATTTATACTTATATTTTCCCACTTCCCGCCTCAAAAGTCAATTTAAAAAGCCCAGACGAGCGGCTTTTTTAACGTTTCAAATGGTGGAAATGAAACGTTAAAATGT
>CAYHSR010000064.1:0-4948 GCA_964359335.1 uncultured Gammaproteobacteria bacterium
CACCGCCAATTCGAGCAAAGACCGAAATTAAACTACCGCCAAAACCCAAACCAATCAAAGCGGAAATATCTTTAGTAATTAGATAAAAACCAGCTACGCCCAACAGACCCAGACCAACTACCATTAGGCCGGTGACTGATCCGCCACGCACAGCTACATCCATGGCTTTTTTGATGCCTTGTTTGGCCGCTTCGGCAGTTTTAACATTAGCCCGTACCGAAACATTCATGCCAATAAAGCCAGCCAAAGCGCTTAAAACCGCGCCAACTACAAACCCCAAGGCAGTGGCCCAGTCAATCGTAATGCCCATGAAAATAAAGATTACTATCGCGACATAAGCGATAGTTTTATACTGACGTCCTAGATATGCTTGAGCGCCAGTTTGAATCGCTTTTGCGATAGACTTCATTTTGTCATCGCCATTTGGTTGCTTGTTAATCCAAATAATCAAAATACCCCCAAATACTATGGCTAATATAGCCGGTAGAATTGCCAATAGTAGAACTGTTATCATATTCATTTTTTTAAAAATTATTTAATTGAAAATAAACTGTTAATATGATATGCTAAAATGACTTTTACGTCAAGCTATGAAATATAAAATTTTGCTGAATCTATTGACTTATCTGATTTATGGCAAACGTTTTGTTTGGTGGTTAGGCAAGCATATCAGGATAGGAACTATCAGGTTTTTTGGTCCGATATGGCGTTTTTTTGGATACTTTTTTTATCGGGCTGATTTTTTGGTAGAGAAAAAGTTAGGGTTTAAAACTGGACTTAATCGCAAAGTATTTAAAAGGGATGTTTTACAAATTTTAATTTTAGTGTTTTTATTTTTTTTGGCTATCCCGCAAACCAAATTATATAGCGCCGCTCAAACATCTTTACCAGGACGGAACACGATCGCTTATTCTTTAGTGGGACAAAAAGAAGAATTCGGCAAATTAGAAGAAGTAGGGGCGGATAATTCGGCTTATAATTTAATTGATCCATCAGCGCGGAAAGCCGGAACGGTCAGCAAAGATGATTTGGTAGCCATTGATTATTTACAGCATGATCAAGAACTGGCCTCCACTTTGGTGGCTGGCGGAACTACAATTTCCAAACCATCGCTTTCACCAGGGTTTTATGTTTCCAGCACAGAAGATTTTGGTCGGACGGGAATTTTAGAACATGAGGTACAGTCCGGCGATACGGTTAGCGGCATCGCGGCCCGTTATGGAGTTAGCGTGGCGACAATCTTGTGGGAAAATAATTTAGGCAGTTGGTCTTTATTGCAACTCGGAGACAAATTGCGCGTTTTGCCGACCAACGGTCTTCGCCATACTGTGGCCAGCGGTGATACAATGATTGCCATTGCTAATCGTTATGGCGGCAATGTTGATGAAATTATAAAATACAATAATTTAAAAGGTGATGGCAGTGATTTGAAAATCGGGCAAAAATTATTTGTCCCAGATGGCGTAAAACAATATCAGGCAATTGCTCAAGCAGTGCGGACTTCACCTGTTTATACTCAAATCAATTTAGCCAATATTCCGGCTTCTTCAGCTGAACAGCCGTCCGGTTCCGGTTTTATTTGGCCGTGCGCCATGCGAATCATTACCCAATATTATAATTGGGGACATGCTGGTTTGGATATTAGTGGTTCAATTGCCTCGGCGCGTGGTTCAGCGATTTATGCTTCCAAAAGCGGACGGGTCAAAGTGGCTGGCTATGGTTGGAATTCCGGCTATGGTAATTATATTATTATTGATCACGGCGGTGGTTATGAAACACTATATGGACATAATCAATCCTTGCTGGTTGATGTTGGCGATTATGTTTCAACCGGTCAAACAATTGCCTTAATGGGTAATACCGGTCGGGTTTGGGGCTATGATGGCACGCATATACATTTTGAAATTAGGATCAACGGCTACACAGTCAATCCTTTGAGTTACATACGATAGACTTACTCGCGACCCATGACCTGTTTGTGTGTTTCCCATTCCAAATCATCATTTATAGATTTTAATTCAACCTCTTTTTTGTATTTATTTTCTAACGCGGTTTTTATCAGCCAGTCAGTTAAGTGTGGATTTTTTGGCAGTAATGGTCCGTGTAAATAAGTGCCAATGGTATTTTTATAAACCACACCCTCGGTTTTGTCTTCGCCATTATTGCCAAACCCAGTGATTACTTCTCCAAGCGGTCTGATTGAGTTAAAGTTATTTTTCGTATTTTCGTAATTAAGAAAAGTTTTACCGCCATGATTTTCAAATCCGACCAAAGTTTTATTTTGTAAATATTCTATGCCGGTTATTTTACAGCTAACATTACCCACACACCTGGCTTTGTCCCGGCCAAAATGTTGTGTATAGAGATCTAAAATATTTAAGCCCAAGATGTCAGCGCCTGCATAGGGGCGGTAATATTTCCCTAATAGCTGTAAGCCACCGCAAATAAATAACCCCACTCCGCCCGCCTCAATATACTGTCTAACAAATTCACCCTTGTTGTTTATAAAATCATTATAGAGTTCTTTTTGCGACACGTCTTCGCCTCCGCCCATGAATATAATTGATGATTTAAGATAAGTCTCGCCGCCATGCGGGTTTAAGATTGAAGATTGGTCGTTGACTGTGATTGGCACGATTTCTACTTCTATTCCACGCCAAAGACAACGTTGGGTTAAACATTCAATATTTCCTTGATCGCCGTAGAGATTGAGTAAATCGGGATAGAGATGGGCGATGGTAATCTTCATAATGACAAATTTCTAATTAAAGAATTTTTCTTCCACACAACACTTTCCTCGCCTCTAACATCGCCGAATAAGTTGGTAAAATTAAACATAAATCGTTTTCTTCAGCTTGTTGAATCATGGTTTGAATCATTTTTTCTATATCAGACGAGTTCCAGCATTCTTGATAATTTATACCGGCATATTTAAGGCGCAACAACATGTCGGAATGTCTGGTGCCGGAGACAAAAATTTTTTTATTGGCACAAACCATTTTTAATTTGTCCGGATCAATATCATAAATCCACGACACGTCTCGTCCATCCGGGATGTTGTCGTTGAGGATAAAGAGAATTGACGAGACACATACATTTCTCTCTAAAATCATCTCTAAATTATTATTAAAACTAGCCGGATTTTTGGCTAAAAACATCTGGATTTTCTTGTTTTCAATTTCAAATATCTCTCCACGTCCAAAAGCCGGTTTAAAGTTTTTTAACGCCTTAAATATTATTTCAAATGGCGTATTCATTAATTTAGCAACTTCTACCGCGCCATGTGTGTTGAGCTGATTGTGTTCGCCGGGCAAATTACATGGCCAATTATGTTCAGTTCGTGAAGAAAAAGATATTATTTGATTTTTTATTTTATCTTTAATTTTTTGCAAACGGATATCTTCTACGTTTAAGACGATTTTGGTATCCGTTGAAATTTTGTTGATGGCCTCAATCCATCTTTCTAAAATTATTTCCACCTCTCCATAGCGATCTAACTGGTCGCGTGACAAATTTAATAATAAAATAATTTTCGGCGTTATTTGTTCCAATATTTTAGGCAAATTACCCTCATCAATTTCCAGCACCGCCAAATCGGAATGTAATTTTCCATTAAATTTCGCGTCTTTAATAAAAGCCGAGGCAATGCCGTTTAATAAATTTGCTCCGCTTGGATTATTTAAAATTTTTAATTTATTTTCTACTAAAATCGAACTAATCATTTTGGCGGTTGTGGTTTTGCCGTTAGTGCCTGAGATGATAATTACACCCCTATCCAATTTTAAGGCCATTTTTTTAAGAAAATTTTTATTCAATTTCAAAACCACTTCGCCGGGCCAAGTGCCACCAACGCCGAGACGGAAGATTTTTGTGGTCAACAATATTAATTTACCAAAAAGGATTAAAAATATAATCATACACTGAATAGTATGGCGGATTTTTTTAAAAAAGGCAACTATTGATTTTATCTTTTATTTTTGATAAACTTTTTATGGAATAACAACACCAAATGAAAAAGGAGGTAGTTATGGAATCCAGAAAAAAAATTTACTTGAAGGATCTGTTCAAATTATTTTATTTGGTCAAGGAGTCAGAACACCAGATTGCCGTTTTCGGTGATCTCCATGAGTTTACGAGGCATTTTTTATGCTTCTATCGGACTGTTGGTCGTGCCATTATAAACGAAAATGGACAGTCTGAAAAAGGCACCAAACCTTTCGGTCCGAAGGCCTTGGATGCCTACGATAAATTGTGTGCTTTTTTGGTAAGGCGTGGGGTTTTAAACCCCCGTCCTGGTTCTGGATAGAGAAATTTGGCCGGGTCGTCGCAAGCGTTAAGCATTGTGGCGACCCGGCAAGCAGTATTATTTAGATTATAAAAACGCCGCTGAGCGGCGTTTTATTTTTTTTTGAGGTACCGATCGGATTCGAACCGATGAATAAGGGTTTTGCAGACCCTTGCCTTACCACTTGGCTACGGTACCTTGTCGATTATTTAGAGAATAACATTTTTTTACCTTAATTTCAAGAGCTTGTACAGTACACCTTCAAGTGTTACACTTTGACTTGTGCTAAACTAAGGTATTTTTGATAAGGGGGAACTATGGTGTATTCGCTCGCTGTGACTCGCGAATACGTTTTTTTTAATTTTGACTTGATTTTGTAAATAAGGTAAACTATGGGTAAATTAGACTTTAATCAAAATTT
Source organism: uncultured Gammaproteobacteria bacterium (assembly GCA_964359335.1). Classification (GTDB taxonomy): domain Bacteria; phylum Patescibacteriota; class Patescibacteriia; order Magasanikbacterales; family GWA2-37-8; genus CAYHSR01. The sequence continues at coordinate 4,707 of CAYHSR010000064.1, forward strand.
TAACAAAACTATGCTAGACAGCCTTATTTTAAATAAAAAATCCATTGAGAGTATTTATAGAACAATTTCTGAATATCACGAAAAATATTTAAAGCAATTTGGAGTCAAACTACCAAAACTTCACGCTTCCAAAGGCAAATTCACAATGTATGCTCTAGTTTTAGTTTATCTCGCTTATGATTATCCAAAAACCAGAAAAGTCAGCAAAGAAGAACTTACTAAATTTATCAGAAGTTATTATC